>JBIIHL010000029.1:0-17305 GCA_044235825.1 Alphaproteobacteria bacterium
TAGGTCTCCTCAACATCAAAAAATGTCCCCATGATCATGGCAAGCCCCCAAAATACCCTGAAACTCACCCAAACTAACCCATACACAACACAAAATCAAAACTTAGATAGGGTTTTTAGAGGTGCCCCTTCCTCTATGCTTTTTTTCGGAGTCACAATACAAGCGCCCATCAGGGAGGGACCGCAGAAAACTCATCGCTTCTGTGCTGAGGGAATTAGAAGTAGACATGGCAAAAACGCAATGGGTTTAGATTCCAACAACAAGAACCCTGTCGGTGTGGGTCAGGCGAAAAAACGCCTCAGAAAGCACAAAAGTGCCTTCCGCTAATGATCAAGTGAGAGTTTCCTCATGAACAACAAATTTAGCCTACTATATATATATATACGTCAAGAATTTTATGAAAACTTTTTTACCACCCTTGGGGAATCCAAATAGGGGGAGGGGGAACCCCTCAATCCCCCGTCGCAATCCGGTCCACCAGCTGTTTAACGGTGGGAATAAAGCCATTTTTGTAAAAGGGATCCGTGGCAAAGCGAGGGGTGTGAGGGGGGCGTTTTTCTTTTTACTTTCTGCTCCCTTGACATTTCCCCCCAATTTATGACAAGATCATTGCACGCAAAGGAGATTTTTCCATGGCAACGCTTCACTTGTCTGACACGTCTTGGCAGAAGTTGTCGCGTTTGGCAACTTTGCATCATTGTGATCCTGCGGATTGTGCGGCGCAGATCATTGCGCAGGCGTTGGAGGATGAGGAGGATTATGCCTTGGGCATGCAGCGTCTTTCTGAATCGTCTGAACGATATACCTTGGCGCAGGTGATCAACAATGCATCCTAAATGGCGCATTGTTTTTGTTCAAAAAGCGCAAAAAGAATTTCAAAAGCTGACCCCTTCCATTCAGGCCCGCATGGTGGATTTTTTCAACGATCGCATCATCCCCAGCGAGAATCCCCGCCTGTTGGCCAAGCCCTTAACGGGCAACAAAGGGGGATTGTGGCGATACCGCGTGGGGGATTATCGTATCATTTGTGACATTCAGCAGGATACCGTCATAGTTTTGATTCTGGCCATTGCCCACCGACGCTCTGTTTATCAATAACCCCACGATGATGGGGAGGGGGGAATTTGTGTTGCTCTGGCGCTTGCTGGGGGGAGTGGGGAAAGATCCTCGTTCCCCTTCTCTGGGGAGGGGTGCCCCATAGGGCCGGGGTGGTTGGTGCCACACAAAACCACCCCGTCAGGCTGCGCCTGACACCCCTCCAAAGGAGGGGAATGGACCTAGGTCCTCTTCAACGGGGAGGGGGATTTGTGTTGCTCTCCCGCTTGCGGGGGGGGGGGTGGAGTGGCATCATGGCGAAAATGTCTTATCTTTTCTAAATTTAGGCACAAAAAAAAAGAGGCTGCAAGCAGCCTCTAAAAACCAGTTGAGAAAATTAACTGCTAACTTAATTGCAAACAGTAACCTCATCAACATAGTTTTTTTCCCTGATTGCACGGGGTTCAACTAAAACATCTCCATCGACTTTCACAAGATGCCCTAAGCAGTTGAAGTACCAAGTCGACTCGCTGTCCTCATTGACAGTGCCATTGATATGATACTCCCTAACTGGAGTGCCGCCTGAAAAGAACACAACTCGCAACTGATCCCCAACCCATCCAGTTGTTGTTTTGGTAAGGGAATTCTCCCAACCAGCACAACCACCAAGGGTGAGCAGAGAAAGAACGACGAGAGGAAGAATCAATAAAGGCTTCATGAGTAAAAACGCAGGGTTTGGATTTCCAACAGTAAGGGCCCTGTTGGCGGCCAGACAAAAAAAGAAAAAATGCCTCAAGCTAAACAACAAATTTAGCCTACTATATATATATATACGTCAAGAATTTTATGAAAACTTTTTTACCATCCTTGGGGGAAATCCAAATGGGGGGAGGGGGAACCCCTCAATCCCCCGTCGCAATCCGGTCCACCAGCTGCTTGACGGTGGGAATCAGGCCGTTTTTATAAAAAGGATCCGTGGCAAAGCGATAGGCGTTGTGGCCGGCGAACATCAGTTGATCCTCGGTCTCGCCGCCGTGGGCGATGTCCTGCAGGGTTTTTTGAATGCAAAAGGATCGGGGATCCGCCCGTTTTCCCGTGGTGCCCTCTTCGTTTTGGGACCAGTTGCTAAAGGCGCAGGCACTCAGGCAGCCCATACAGTTGATCTGATCTTCATGGATGGTGGCGGATTCGGCGGGGGTGACAAAAACCACCGTGGCATCGGGGGTTTTTAGAATGTCTGTATAGCCTGCGGCCACATAGCCATCGGCTTTGGCTTTATCCTCGGGCGTTAAATAAATCAACCGGCCCCGCGCCCCGTGGGCAAAGGGAACACTATGGGCCCCAAAGGGTTCCGAGGTAAAGGCCACCTGACGTTCGGATCGGGTTTTCAGACCCTCTAAGAAGCGATTATGAACAGCAGAGGAATAAAACCCCGTGGGGCTGAAACGGTTTAGGTAAACATCCCCTGGTTTCAGGTTCAGCAGCCGCTGTTTCCATTGATCCGAAATGGGGCTTTCCTGGGTCAGCAAGGGGCGTGTGCCAAATTGAAAGGCAATGGGCCCGATTTCTGGATTGTCCAGCCACGATTCCCATTCGCGCAGATACCATACACCGCCGGCCATGATGATGGGGATATGGTGCAGCCCCACGCTGTTCATCAGGGTGCGCAAATCCCGCACGCGGGGATAGGGGTCCTCAGGAATGTTTGGGTTTTCGCTGTTGCTCAGGCCATTGTGGCCGCCGGCCCGCCAAGGGTCTTCGTAAACAACCCCGCCCAAAAGATCGGAAAATTTCTGATACGCCCGTTTCCATAACGCACTAAACGCCCGCGCCGAGGATACGATGGGATAGTAATACAGGCCATAATGCGCAGAAATTTCCGCAATGCGGTACGGCATACCCGCGCCGCAGGTTACGCCGTGAATCAGGCCCTTGGTCCCCTCTAAAATGCCGTGCAAAATCTGCTCGGTGGCGGCCATTTCCCACAAAACGTTCATATGCAAACGACCGCGGCCCCCTGCCATATCATGGGCAATGCGGGCCTGACTGATGCCGCCGCGAATGGCGTAGGCAATCAATTCTTCGTGGCGTTGCCGGCGGGTTTTTCCGTGATAAATCTGGGGAATGATATGTCCGTTTTCATCATAGGAATCCGCATTCACCCCTGAAAAGGTCCCCACACCGCCCGCCGCGGCCCATGCGCCCGAACTTTCGCCGTTGGAAACAGAGATGCCTTTGCCGCCTTCAACAATGGGCAAAACCTCCGCGCCGGAGATACGAAGAGAAGAAAGAGATTTCACGGTGTCAGGGTCTCCTAAACAAACAATACCTATAGTAACAGCAAAACCATCATTCGCAATGATCCAGCCCTAAGCTCTTCATTTTTCGATGCAGGGCCGAACGTTCCATGCGAATGTTGTTGGCAACACGGGAAATGTTGCCATTGTGGCGCAGCAGCTGGGCCTGCAGATACTCCCGCTCAAACACCGCCCGCGCATCCCGCAGGGTCAGGGCCATCAAATCCTTTTTGCGTTCGCTTTTTAAAATCAGGGGGGCCGTTTCGTAAATGTCTTTGGGCAGCATATCCACGGTAATGGGGTCTCGCGCCCCCCCCGTGCCCATGATCAAAAGCCACTCGATGGTGTGTTTTAACTGCCGAACATTGCTGGGCCAAGCGTAGGATTGCAGGGCCGCCATGGCGTCTTGGGAAAAGGGTCGCTCGGGCAATCCCAAAACACCCGCGCACATTTGCATAAAATGATGGGCCAGCGGAACAACATCTTCACGGCGCTGCGCCAAAGGCACCATGGGAATACACACAACATTCAATCGGTGATAAAGATCCTCCCGCAGACTGCCATCGGCCAAAGCCTCTTGGGGATCCCGCGATGTTGCGGCCATGATGCGGACATCCACGTGAACAGGATTTTGTCCCCCTATGCGGGTAAATTTTCCATCCTGTAAAAAACGCACCAATTTGGTTTGAAAGGCTTGGGGTAAATTGCAAACATCATCCAAAAACAGGGTGCCCCCATGGGCCTGTTCAAAAAAACCAACCTGCCGTTCATCGGTCGTTTCCGTCCCCATAAAGCGTTGATCGACATAGGGACTGTCCTGAAACAGGCTGCAATGGGCCACGACAAAAGGGGCCTCTTTCCTGCGGGACGCCCGATGAATCTGACGCGCCAACAAGGTTTTTCCCACCCCAGACGGACCCGAAATAAAAACACGCGCATTCAAAGCCCCCACCTTGGTCACCGTGGCCTGAAGCTGCTGGATAAAGGGGGAATGGCCCACAAACGTGTCCTGAGAAAACCCCTGTGTTTTCAAAAGGGCATTTTCTTGAATCAAAAACCGCATTTGAAACACACGGTCCAGAACATGAAGCAATTTTTCTGTTTTAAACGGCTTTTCAATGACGTCTTCGGCGCCCCTTTGCATGGCTTGGACCGCGATTTCTATGGTGGCATGGCCACTCATCATCACAATGGGCAAGGATGGACACTGGGATTTAAACAGCATCAACAGCTCCAAACCATCCCGCGCACTGCCCTGTAACCAAATATCAAGCAGGATCAGATGGGGAAACCGTTGGGCGATTAACTGTTCGGCGTCTTCACTGCTGCGGGCTACGCGGACGGTATAACCTTCATCCTGTAAAATGGCCTTTAGCTGATCACAAATATCAGCTTCATCATCAACAACCAAAATATCCTTTGTCATGCAGCACAATCCTTAGGGCATAGAAGGTAAGGTTATAACCACACGGGCCCCCTGTTTTTGACCATCTGCGTCACAGATGTTTGACAGTGCGATGTTCCCCCCGTGTTCGTCAACAATTTTTTGCACAACGGACAATCCCAACCCCGTCCCCATGGCCTTTGTGGTGCGATAGGGTTGAAAAAAGGGCGATAAATCTTCCACCCCAGAAAACCCCATTCCATTATCCTGCAACGTTAAGACGACGGTGGATCCCTGATGATCCAATGTGCAGGCAATGGCCCCCTCTTTGGGATGGGCGCCATAGCGTTCCTGAATGGATTCCAGCGCATTTTTAAACACGTTGGTTAACAGCTGGCGCATCAATCCCGCATCACACACCAAAATAGCGGGCTTTTCAGGCTTGGAAAAGGTTACAGCCAGCCAAGGGTAACTGTGATGATAAAGGGCGATGATTTCAGATACTAGGGCCGCCAGATTTTCCGGCTGCTTTTGTGGGGCGGGAATGCGGGCAAACGATGAAAACTCATTCACCAAACGCATAATGTTATCGGTCTGGCGTAAAATGGTGGATGTGCATTCGGCCACCATGGTTTTTTCGGATTCCCCCAGATCCAAACGGCTTAACCGACGCTGCATCCGCTCTGTGGACAATTGAATGGGGGTTAGGGGGTTTTTGATTTCATGGGCCAAGGTTTTGGCCACATCGGACCACGCCGCCACCCGCTGGGCTTGGGCCAGCTCTGTCATATCATCCAGACTGATGACGGTTCCCCCTGTATCCTTTTGCGGGGCAATACGGGCCAGTATTTGGCGGCTGCCATTGGATCTTTTCAGGGTGATGTTCTGCTCTCCGGAACGCAGGGGAAAAATTTCTGGCAACAGATCGGGCAGCGTTACCTCGGAAAGGGGCGTTTTTTCCTCGCACCCCAACAGCATCTGGGCGGGCCGATTCATCATCTGCACCGATTGCTTGGCATCCAACACAATGACACCAGAAGACAGGGTCTGAAACATCGTTTCAATAAAATGGCGACGTTCCTGCAGGGCTTCGTTCATGGACAACAGAACCGTGCGTTGTTCGTCAATGTGATCCATCATGGTGTTAAAGGCCAACGATAAATCTTTGATTTCATCCTCTGTTTTGGGGATTTTCACGCGGGTTTTCATTTCGCCTGCTTGGATATGCTGCGACGCTGTGGCCAAATCCCGAATGGGATTAACAATTTTTCCCGCCAGACGCAGCCCAATGGACACCGCGATCAACAACAACAACAGACCCACCACCGCAATGACAATCAAAACGCCATATTGCAGAAAACTGCGGTTGGCATCGGCGGTTTGATAGGCCTCGACGGCCTTTTTTGTTTTTTGGGTATTGGCCAACACCAACGGATCAATGGGCCGCGCCACATACAAAAAGGCATCCACAAACTGCGGCAGCTGAAGGATGGCATAAACCCTATCTTTTTCTGCATTCGTGGTAATCAGAAGCTCCCCCTTTCGCGCATCATCCAGCAATGTCTGGGTCAGGCGCAAAGGGGCCTCTCGATCCGCCACCAAACCGGCGCGGGCAATGATGGTTTGATTGCTATCAAACACGGTGACTTCACTGAGCGAGCGCAGCAGCAGCTGCGTACGTAAAAAATTGGCAAACTTTTGGGGATCCCCCATCAAATCAAAGGCATTTTGGTTCAAATCATTGGCCATGGCCTGAACATCGCCGCGAATGACTTTGTGATGTTCCCCCAAATAGGCCTCCGCCACGGCCAAAGACGCACTCAGCGCCGTTTTCACGCGTTTGGAAAACCATTCCTCGATCCCCATATTCAGCAGCAGCACCGAAAAAAGAATCACCACCACAGACGGCACCACCGCCACCGAAGAAAACAACGTCACCAAACGGGAATGCAGGCGCGATCCCCCCTGACGTTCTTTCAGGCGCAAGATATGCCGCGTCAGGGTGCCGGCCAAAAGCAGCAGCAAAATCGTATCCAAAACCAACATGATCACAATGGATCGGGGGGACGGCCCCAAAGGGGGATTGGTGGTAAACAACGTGATGGTCCCCACCACCGCCAGTAACGATAACGTCACCAAAACCCACGTTGCCACACGCCACAGTGTGCGCTGATGATGACGCAGCCATGTTTTATCAAAAGAAAGGCGTTTTAACCGCATGATGGGGATGTTTTCAGGGTTTCGTAGGCTTTTAACGCCCTGTCCCGACCCTCTTGATGGGGGATGATGGGGGCCGGATAAGGGAGGGTTAAGGAACTTTCCCAAGGTTTATGGACGACGGGGGGCTTTAGGGGCGAAAGTTCGGGAAGATACGTTTTCACATACACCCCGTCCGGATCAAACCGTTCCCCCTGCAGCATGGGATTAAAAATGCGAAAATACGGGGCGGCATCGGCGCCGCATCCGGCCACCCATTGCCAGCTGGCGGCATTGCTGGCAGGGTCCGCATCCACAAGGGTATCCCAAAACCAAGATTCCCCCTGTTGCCAAGGAATCAGAAGATGCTTGGTTAAAAAAGACGCCGTCACCATCCGCACACGGTTATGCATCCATCCTGTTTGCCATAATTCCCGCATGCCGGCATCCACGATGGGATATCCGGTTTTTCCCTGTTGCCAAGCCCTGAGGTCATCGGGTCGCGCGTTCCATGGAAAACGGGAAAATTCAGGGCGAAAGGGATCCGTGGCCAAACGGGGGTTATGGTATAACAGGCTGTAGGAAAATTCACGCCACACCAGTTCCTTTAAAAACGTTTCTGCTTGGGCCTCACCGGCCTCAAAGGCCCTTAGGGCCTGATGCCATACCTGACGGATGCTGATTTCCCCAAACCGCAGATAGGGGGACAGGCGCGATGTCCCCTGCACATCCGGACGGTTCCGGTCGGCGGCGTAGGTTTTCAGGTTTTGGGCCAAAAACGTTGTGAATCGGTCCTGAGCTGCCGGCTCCCCCACGGCCCAACGCTGACGCAGGCCCCCCGCCCAATCGGGGTTTTGGGGCAGCAAGCGCAACGCTTCCAAAGTTTCAGAAAAACATCCCGCCACAGGCAAGGGCAAAGTGCGGGGCACCCCCACGGGCGTAGGGATAAGATCCCGTTTGGAAAACAAATTTTTCCAAAACGGGGTGTAAACTGTATAGGGGGTGTCATCAGCTTTCAGGGCATCCCACGGCTCCAGCAGCAGATGGCTGTTTAAGGTTTTCACCCCCACGCCCATGCTTTTCAGCGTGGCCTTGATATCACGATCCAGAGTCATGGCATGGTAGCGGCGGGACCAAAACACCTGCCGAACGTCATAATCCCGCACCATCTGGGGCAGGATGGTTTCGGGGTTGCCTTGGCGAAAAATCAGCGTTTGTCCTTTGGCGCAAAGGGCATCCGAAAGGCTTTTTAAACTGTGATGCAACCACCAGCGCGACGCCCCGCCCAATGGGCGTAGGGCCGGATGGTGCTCTAAAATATAAACAACAATCAGGGGCCCATCATATCCGGCGGCCTCTTGCAAAGCGGGGTGATCGTGCAGGCGTAAATCATCCCTCAACCACAAAAGCGCCGTCATAGTTTTCTCATCAGATTCGCTTCTAAAAATAAATCGATATCGCCGTCCAAAACCCCTTGGGTGTCGGATGTTTCAACACTTGTTCTAACATCTTTGATCATCTGATAGGGGTGCAGGACATAGGAACGAATTTGGTGGCCAAAACCAATGTCGGTTTTGCCGGCCTCCAGCAGGCTGGCAGCGTCTTCGCGTTTTTTCAGCTCTTGCTCGTACAGGCGGGCTTTGAGCATTTGCATGGCCTGATCCCGATTGCGGTGTTGAGAGCGATCGTTTTGACATTGCACAACAATCCCCGTGGGAATATGCGTGATGCGAATGGCGCTGTCGGTTTTGTTGACGTGTTGCCCCCCCGCGCCAGAGGCACGGAACGTATCCACCCGCAGGTCTTTGTCCAAAATCTCAATATCAATGGTTTCATCCACCACGGGACTGACCCAGACTGAGGTAAAACTGGTGTGACGACGGGCCCCCGAATCAAAGGGGGAAATACGCACCAGACGGTGCACGCCGCTTTCGCCCTTTAGCCAGCCGTAGGCATAATCCCCCTCGATCAAAACGGTGGCGGATTTTAAACCAGCCTCTTCGCCCTGTGATTCTTCCATCAGGGTGCAGCGATAGCCCCGCCGCTCGGCATAGCGGACGTACATACGCAGGACCATTTCCGTCCAATCTTGGGCCTCTGTCCCGCCGGCACCGGCGTTCACCGATAAATAACAATTGTTGCCGTCGGCATCGCCCGATAGCAGAACCTCCAATTCCAGACGGGCCAGACGTTTTTGCAGAGATAACAGGGCAGTATACCCTTCGGACCATGTGGCTTCGTCGTTTTCTTCCTCTCCCATGCTAAGCAGGGTTTGGGCATCTTCCCACAGGCTGTTCACCTCATGAAAGGTGGCAAGGCGTTTTTCTAAGGCCACTTTTTCCTTAGAAACCTGTTGAGCCTGCGCGGGATTAAGCCAAAAATCCGGCGATTCGCAGCGGGCATTCAGATCATTCAGACGCTCTGTGACATGATCTTTGTCAAAGAGACCTCCGCAATAACGACAACGCCCGCTCGCAGGCGGCGATGGGGTCTTTGACCAAATCACGATTGATGGGGGCCATAATGCAATCCTTATGCGGTTAAACGACGGAAAATATCTTGCAGATCGGTGTCCCCTTCGGAAAAATGATGGGGCAAAATCCGCTCGCGCTCTAAAATATCCCGAATGTCTTTAACGGCATCGGGATTTTGGCTTTGCACACTCAGGGCCAACAAACCCTCTTGATGGGTAGATTTTTGGGAAACCTCAAGGGGATAAGGCAATTTTTTTAGCCCCTCTTCAAACCGGCCCCGATACTTGCTGGCCAGTGTTAGATGGATCAGGGACCCAGGGACGCTTTGCCGGCGCAAGGCCTCCGGCGTTGTGTCCACCACAATCCGGCCCTGATTTAAAACGATCAAACGGGAACAAATGGCGTCCACTTCCTCTAAGATGTGGGTTGAGATGATAATGGCCTTGTTTTTGGATAAATCCCGAATCACCGCCCGCAGATCGTGTTTTTGGTTGGGATCCAAACCATCGGTGGGTTCATCCAGCACCAAAACGTGGGGATCATGCAACAAGGCGGCGGCCAAGGCCACGCGACGTTTAAAGCCCTTAGACAGTTCCTCGATCCGCATATCCCATACAGAGGATAAATGGGTTAAATCGCTGGCATGCTGCAGGCGGGCGCGTCGCTGTGCACCAGAAAACCCGTGGCAGCCCGCGATAAATCCCAGAAAATTGTAAACGGTCATGTCTTCATACATCGGGGCCCCCTCGGGCAAATAGCCCAGCTTGCGCCGCCATAGGGCAGGGGAGGTCATAACATCTTGGCCCATCAGGGAAACGCGACCACGGCAGGGCCACAAAAATCCGGCCACAATCCGCATGGTTGTGGATTTTCCGGCACCATTGGGACCTAAAAATCCCAGAACATCCCCAATGTTGACTTCAAAAGAAACATCGGACAGAACCCTTCGATTCCCAAAAGCGTGGGACACCCCCTGAACGGAAACCGCAACCGGCATAACGGACATACTGTCTCCCGATTTTTCTGCCCTACACCCCTGCTTGATTAAGCGTTGCCGCGTTTGATGTCAAGTGTGGGGTGGGACATTTGACAGCACCCCCGCCTCTTTCTACAATGGGTGTTACAATCAGGATCAAAAGGACCCCGCCATGACCCCCCCTCGTTCCCCCGTTGATGCCTATTGGTTGGACCGTGCCACAGATTTGGTGGATTGGATCAAGGTTCCCACCCAAGGGGGCGCGGTTTCGTTTCATGCCCCCGTATCCATTCGCTGGTTTCAGGATGGGATTTTGAATGTCACCACCACCTGTGTGGACCGTCACGCCGCCGCAACGCCGGATCGGGTGGCTTTTTTTTATGAGGGGGAGGATGAAGCCCAGCGCCAAACCATCACCTATCGCCAATTAAAGGACGAGGTTTGTCGTTTTGCCAACAGTTTAAAAGCCCTCGGCGTGGCCAAAGGGGACCGCGTTGTTATTTATATGCCCATGATCCCGCAGGCGGTGTATGCCATGTTGGCCTGCGCCCGCATCGGGGCGGTGCATTCGGTTGTGTTTGGGGGATTTTCCGCCCACGCGCTGCACACGCGCATCATGGACTGCGGCGCCAAGGTTATCATCACCGCCGACGGGGGGATGCGGGGGGGAAAGGGTATTGCGCTAAAGGCCGCTGTGGATGAAGCCATCCCCGAAACCCTTGTCCAGCACGTGGTGGTGGTGCGACATTTGGGACAGGATATCCCTTGGGCGGCGGGGCGGGATCATGATTATGCGGATTTGCAAAAGGTGGCCTCCCCCATCTGTGACCCCGAACCCATGAAAGCAGAGGATCCCCTGTTTATCCTCTATACCTCTGGCTCCACTGGAACGCCCAAGGGGGTTTTGCATACCTGCGGCGGGTATTTGGTGTATGCGGCCCATACGATGCAAACGGTCTTTGGGGCCAAAGAGACAGATGTTTTCTGGTGCACCGCTGATGTGGGGTGGATCACGGGGCACAGCTATATCGTTTACGGCCCCCTGTCCATGGGAACAACGCAGGTTTTGTTTGAGGGGGTGCCCACATGGCCCAACGCGTCCCGCTGGTGGCAGATGGTGGATCGTTACGGCGTGACCATATTTTATACCGCCCCCACGGCCATCCGTACCCTGATGCGCTTGGGGCTGGATCCCTTAAACACAACCCACCGAAGCACGCTGCGCTTGCTGGGATCCGTGGGGGAGCCCATTGATCCCGAAGCTTGGCACTGGTATCACACCCACATCGGCGGCGGCCGCTGCCCCATTATGGATACATGGTGGCAGACGGAAACGGGGGGCATTCTGATGGCCCCTCTGGATCAAAACAATCAAAAACCCGGATTTGCCGCTAAGGCTTTGCCCCATATTCAGCCTGTATTGCTGGATACCCACGGTCAACCCACGCAGGATGAGGGGAATTTGTGCTTTGCCACATCATGGCCCGGCCAAGCCCGCACGTTGTATGGGGATCACGCCCGTTTTGAAAAAACCTATTTTGGGGATTTCCCTGGGTTTTATGTCAGCGGCGATGGGGCCAAGCGGGATGCCAACGGCGATTACCGCATCACGGGCCGCGTGGATGATGTCATTAACGTCTCTGGCCACCGCCTGAGCACCGCCGAGATCGAGGCTGCATTGGACGATGCCCACGGCGTCATCGAATCCGCCGTGGTGGGCAGTCCCGATCCCCTGAAGGGTCAGGGGATTTATGCCTTTGTGGTGTTGGCATCAGGCGTGATTGTCTCTGACGCCCTGAAAAAAGATCTGATGGACCATGTGCGCACCTATATCAGCCCCATTGCCAAGCCGGATCATATCCAGTTTTGTGATGGATTGCCCAAAACCCGTTCGGGGAAAATCATGCGCCGCATTCTGCGCAAAATCGCCGCAGGGGAATCCGATTTCGGCGACATTTCCACGCTTGCCAACCCAGAGGTGGTGGCGGCTTTGCAGATCAGGTGATAGGGGACAGGTAACAGGTGACAGGGGTGTTCATTTCTGCCAAAACCTAACGATTCTGCGTCATTCCGGCCCACCGAGCGATAGCGAGCGCCGAGCCGGAATCCAGCGCAAATGCCAAAACGCGAAGCGTTTTGTTCCTTAAGTTTTCACAATACAAAGGCAAAAGGCTGGGCCTTTTGACAGTGGCGCTGGATACCGGATCAGCGCTCGCTGCGCTCCCTTGTCCGGTATGACGATGCATAGACATGAACAGCCCTGACAGGGGTGGTAAAGTCCTTGATTTTTATGGGGTATGAGGTATTATGGTTTTTTCCACCTGATCCCAAACCGTTTCCTGCAATCGCACGCCGTACAGGGCGTTCATTTCCTGCATACCGGTGGGGGAGGTCACATTGATTTCCGTCAACCACGGACCAATCAAATCAATGCCCACAAAAAACAGATCATGATCTTTCAGGGATTGCCCGATGCGGGCGCACAGGGCTTGCTCGGCGGGGCTTAGGTCTGTGGCGGCACCGCTGCCGCCGCTGTGAAAGTTGGCCCGAACGCTGCCGGTTTGTGGTACACGCAGGACCGCCCCCAAAACTTCGCCGTTGCAAAACAAAATGCGTTTATCCCCTTTGGATACCTCCGGCAGGAATTTCTGCGCCACCCAAGGGCCGGGGTAGCGGGTATCAAACAGCTCGATCAGGGTTTTCAGGTTGGGGTCATGGGGCCGCAGATGAAAAACACCCTCGCCCCCACAGGAATACAGGGGCTTTAGGACAATATCGCCGTGGGTCTGGTGGAATTCGGCCAAAGCCACCGGATGGCGTGATACCAGCGTGGGGGGCATCAGATCCGCAAACAGCGTGGGATAAATTTTTTCCGGCAATGTCAATACGCTGGCGGGGGTATTCAGAACGGGGGGGTGGGGATGAACACGATTTAACACATACCCAGCGCTGAGATACCGCATGTCATAGGGCGGATCGTGCCGCATGAACACCACAGAAAAATCGGTGACGGGGCGGCGGGTGGTGCTGCCCCCCTGTACGGGCTGCCCCAAAGCGGGAACAGAAATATCGGTGACAAAGGCCGAGACCACACCGTTTTCCAAACACAGATCCTCCGGCGTGCAGGCAAAGGATTCATGCCCCCGCCTCTGCGCCTCATGCATGAACAGATAGGTGGTATCCTTTTGGGGATTGATGGTGGCTATGGGCTCGATGACAAAGAGAATGCGGGACATGGCGTTTGGTGTGTTTAGGCAAAGGCCTCTTCCCACGTGCCCACCGTGGCGGCTTTGGTGTACTCGGTGGCGCGGCTTTCAAAAAAGTTGGCATGTTCAACACCGTTCATGATTTCATCAATCCACGGCAGAGGGTTGGTGGCAATGTTATACAGGGGGGCCATACCCAGTTGGCTCAGGCGCATATCGGCAATATAGCGGATGTAGCGTTTGATATCTTCGGCGGTCATCCCCTCAATCCCGCCCAGTTCAAAGGCCAGATCAATAAAGGCATCCTCGTGATGTACAATGGTGCGGCAGGCGGTGGTAATTTCCGCCCGAAAGGCATCGGTGTCAATTTCAGGGTGTTCCGACAAAAACGTCTGAAACAGGCGAATGATGGATGCGCAGTGCAAACTTTCGTCCCGCACAGACCATGATACAATCTGGCCCATCCCCTTCATTTTGTTAAAGCGGGGGAAATTCAACAGCATGGCAAAACTGGCAAACAGCTGCAACCCTTCCGTAAAGGCCCCAAAAACAGCCATGGTCAGGGCAATATCACGGGGTGTATCCACCCCAAACTGCTGCATGTAATCGTATTTGTCTTTCATTTCTTTGTAATGCAAAAAGGCACTGTATTCAATTTCCGGCATCCCCACCGTGTCCAACAGATAGGAATACGCGGCAATATGAATGGTTTCCATGTTGGAAAACGCCGCCAGCATCATTTGAATTTCCGTGGGTTTGAACACGCGGGAATAGTGACGCATGTAACAGTTATTCACCTCAACATCCGCCTGGGTGAAAAAGCGGAAAATCTGGGTTAACAGGTTGCGCTCTTGGGGGTTGAGGACACGTTGCCAATCTTTGACATCATCGGCCAGCGGCACTTCCTCTGGCAACCAGTGAATGCGTTGTTGCATCAACCACGCATCATAGGCCCATGGATACGCAAAGGGCTTATACACCACATGAGAAGAAAGAAGAGACATACCGTTTCCTTGTCTGCAGGTGAACCACGATCAGGAATCTGTTGTTGATCCCCTCTGGATGTTGTAGAATGTTTCCCTAAGTAGGTCAACATCAACAACATCAAGGAGGCGTATTTATGACCCATCCCCGTTTAGAGTCCCTCTTAAAAAAAATCGCTTACATCGAAGCGTCTTTAGAGACCGAGCACAATCGTCCCTCTCCAGACCCCATGCGACTTCAAAACCTGAAACGTGAAAAACTAAAGCTGCGTGACGAAATCCACCTGATCCGCACCAGCACCCCTCTGGCGGCCTAACGGTCCCGAAAATCAAAACCCCACCCCCCTCACAGGGCCCCCCATGGTGTGTGGGGGGCTTTGGGGGGGTGTTAACCTTATGATCACATCCCTTGGTTTTCTCCGAAATTTATAGCAGAAACAGAATATGGATTTGCAAGAATCTTTGTAAGGTTTTCATCTGATTCTAGGGCGGCACGTGTCACGGTTAGAGCGTTGTTTAAATCAAAGTCTGGATTATTGTTGTGTTTTTTACAGTATTCCTGTAACGCGATTAAAATGTTCCGGACATCAAAGATGTCCTCTGGCTTGTCCTTTTGTTCTTTTTTCAGAAGTGCATCACAGTAGTTTTGTAACGCCTCTACGGTCTCAATGAGCTTGTCCTGAAAAGCCTTTATAGGATCGTCTTTAGAGTTAAATTCTTGGTTTTTAGTAATTTCTTCTCTTATATTCTCTGAATCATTGCTTGTGTTGCCAAGCAAAAGTCTTATAGCGGCATACAAAATCGCTTGTTCTTCTTGGGTAGGACCAAAAAATGTATTAGGAAGGGATTTTAAAGAGCTTACTAAATTTAAAAAGTCTACGCTATTGGCAACGGGACATTTAAGGCGGTGAAACAATGATTCTCGTGGATCTGGGTGTATACTGGTTTGTGTTTCTGGTTTTGTCTGTGTTGCATTCCCCATCCCAAACCTCCCTTTCAATCCTTAAAACATTAAAGTCATGCCCCCATCATCCCCCAAAAACGGGGCATGGTCTGTAACAAAAATCACACGTTTGTTTTTTTAGGACTTACGCCCATCGTCGTTGCGAGCCTCCGCAGGAGGCGTGGCAATCCAGTCTTTCTGTGGTTGGCATTTCTGGATTGCTTCGCTGCGCTCGCAATGACAAAGGTTCTACGTAAGTTCTGGGTTATGAAACGGCACGAAAAATAGAGAGGATCATTAGGGTCCGTTCCCCCCCTTTACCTTCCCTTAACCCTGTCCTGATACAAAGGAAAAAACACGCTATGGTGGTACTTTAAAAAAAGATAAGGTTAGGAGCTTCCTTCCCATGCGCAAAGAATGGATTTTCGTGAAACAACACCTTCCCGTGATTCTCTGGGGGGCAGGGGTTTTGGTGGTGGGCAGCTTGCTCATCATGGTTTTGTCTCTGGACAGTATGCTGGGGGTGGAATTGCAAAGGCAACAGGCCCGTGCTGACTATGCGTCTTTGCAGCGTGTGTTTGAATCCCTTTCCGCCCAAGCGTCGGCTATGACCATTCTTTTCATGGTGGCCATGGTGCTATGTGCGGCAGCATCGTGGATGGCTTGGCAACGCCAGCGGGATTTATTGAAAGATGTTTCGGATATTTGTGATTCCTTTGTGTATCACCGTTCCTATACCCCTTACAATCATGCCTTGGCCGGTGTTTTGAAACTTTATTTTGAAAAAAACAATCAGGTCACCAAGCCTTCGTCCTCTTTTGAGGTTTTGCGCCACTGGTCCGCGGCGTGCATCGTGTTTGATGCCCAAACAGGGATCATGGTTTACGCCAACGACGCGGCGCGTCAGGGATTGTCGGTTATGGAGCTTTCAGGGGATGTCTTGAGTCTTTCAGAATTTTTGGATCATCTTTTGCCAGAGCAGGAAAAATCTGCCTCCTCAGCCATAGTTTCCGTGGGGGATGATGTTTATACCCTGAACATCGCCACCACGGGGTCCCAAACGGTGGCGTTGTGGGTGCCCTGTGCCCAGCCTGAAGTATCCGCCCCGCCGTTGCCTGCTGTCCCTCAGGATTATGGTTTTGCTGCGGATCGCCTGCGGCGTGAACTGATGGACCTTTCCGCCCATTTGGGTCAAAAGAACGAAGCTCAATCGGTCTACGATCAGGCCACCCTGATTCACAGAACATCCCAAAATTCCTTGATGACGGTCTCGGCGGTCTCTCTGATGGCCCAGCGGATGAGCGACACCGCCCGTCACATTGCCCAGCACATTGATGCCTCTCAGCAGTCGATTCAGGGGGCCAATATCCTCACCAGAGATGCCATGCAGACCATCGAACGTCTGGCCTTTGCCGCCAAAGAGGTGGGGGATGTTGTGAACCTGATTAACGACATTGCCGAACAAACCAGCCTGTTGGCCCTGAATGCCTCCATCGAGGCTGCCTCAGCCGGTGAAGCCGGTCGCGGCTTTGCCGTTGTGGCGCACGAGGTGAAAAATCTGGCCAACGAAACCGCCAAAGCCACCGATGCCATCGCCACCAAAATTCGCGATATTCAGGCCGTGACCCAAAGTGTTGTGGGGGCCATTGGGGCGATCAGCCGCAGCATGCAAACCATCATCGGGTCCAGCAACGCCATTGCCAGCACGTTGGATCAGCAAAATGAATCCGCAAAATCCATTGTCAAACACATTCACGAGATTGACAGGACCATGAAAACCTTGGAAAAAGAAAGCCAAATGGCTGAAAATT
>JBIIHL010000001.1:0-57677 GCA_044235825.1 Alphaproteobacteria bacterium
AGAAACGCATCAATACATTCCATCCAGACTTTCAGGAGAGTCTCCAGCGCCCTCTGGAGAAGGCCCCGTGCTGTCCCCAGGAACCTCAACGGTTTTTTGCTCTAAATCTTGACCGGGGATAAAGGCCTCAACAATGCTGCCGGGTGTATCTGACGGCACAACGACGCCCGATTGCAAATCCGTGGACACCAAACGAATCCCCGGAGGCATCCGAAACGGCACAGACGGCATGGTGGGCAAAACGGTTTTCATAAAATCAATAAACACCGGAACTGCCACGCTGCCGCCGGTTTCTTTGCGGCCAAGGGTTTGGGGCTGGTCATAGCCGTAATAAATCCCCACCACCAGATCAGGGGAAAAGCCCAAAAACCAAACATCGCGACTGTCATTGGTGGTTCCCGTTTTTCCAGCCAAAGCATACCCGGGAAAAGCAGCACCAATTTTGGCCCCCGTTCCCCGCGCCACAACCCCGCTGAGGATATTCACAACCTGATAAACATGACGGGGATCCGCCAAGGTTTCCCGATCATCGGGCAACAGGGGGGGATCTTGATCTTGCCACGTTTGATTCAAACATGCATCGCAGGGACGATTGTCATGGCGAAAAATGGTTTTTCCATAGCGATCCTGAATTCGATCCACCAAAGAGGGACGGATTTTTTTGCCGCCATTGACCAGCTCGCCGTAGGCCTGTGTCATTTTCAAAAGCGTGGTTTCGTTGGATCCCAAGACCGAAGAATAGTAAGGAGGCATTTTATCATAAATCCCAAACCGATGGGCAACATCCTGTATAGGTTTTAACCCGATAGCGAGGGCTAAACGTACAGTCATCAGGTTACGCGAAAGTTCCATGCCCCGCCGCAAGGTGGTGAGACCATAAAAATCATCGGAATAATTGCTGGGTTTCCAGATACGGTCCTGATCTGCACCCAAAATCTCCATCACCACCGGCGCATCCAACAGACGGCTGTTGGGGGCATAGCCGGATTCCATGGCCGCCAAGGCCACAAAGGGCTTAAACGAAGAGCCAGGTTGCCGTGTGGCCTGGGTGGCACGGTTAAATTCACTGCCATCAAAGGAAGTGCCCCCCACCATGGCATAAATACGTCCTGTGTGGGGATCCAGAGCCATCATGGCCCCATTGACTTTGGGCACTTGCTGAATGGTCCAAGACTCTTGTGTTTCTAGGGTTGTTTTTTCTGTTTCCCCCTTACTTTCCGAAGACAGCGGGGTTGTGTCTTTGGCAATCCAAACAATATCCCCCACCGAGAGAATATCTTCAAAAGAGCTGATGGGAAGAAACGGTTGGCCCGCTTTCTTGGCCACCCGCATTTTCCAACCTAAGGCTGAACGGGGCAAGATCACCTGACGTCCGTCTTCGGTTGTCCCAGAAACAGATTGTTTTTCAACTGATTGAACATAAAAAAGCGTCCAGCCCAAACGCTGAAACGCATGGGCGTAGTGTCGCCAACAAAGGACATTGTTGGGATCATCGCAGGCCGTTGGCAAAGACGGGGCATGCCCCACAACGCCATCCCAAGCCCGAGCGCGACGATCAAACGCCACAGCTCCGCGCATAAAGGCCTTTTGCGCCTGTTCCTGCATCATGGGGTTTAAGGTTGTCCGCACAGATAACCCCCCTGTATACAGGGCCTGAGACCCATACCGATTCACCAGATCGCGACGAATTTCCTCAGAAAAATACGGGGCATCGACATAGGAAAGGGTAAAGGCCTTAGGGGGCAAAAGAGGTTTCTTTTGATACAAAGCCACATCCTCTGGCTTTAAAACCCCCGTTTCCCCCATGCGGGAAAGAACCCAATTCCGTCTGGCCAAAGCCGCATCGTGATTTTTGACAGGGTGATAGTTGCTGGGCGCCTTGGGTAAAGCCGCCAGAAACGCGGCTTCATCAGGGGTTAATTCTGTTAAAGCTTTACCAAAATACCGCTGAGCCGCACTGCCAATACCATAGCTGCCCAAACCAAAATAAATTTCATTAAGGTATAATTCTAAGATGGTTTCTTTGGAAAGGGCTTTTTCAATGCGAAAAGCCACAATGGCCTCTTTCACTTTCCGCTCTAAAGATTTTTCATTCCCCACCAAAAAATTTTTGGCCACCTGCTGGGTGATGGTCGATGCCCCCTGACGTCGCCCTGTATGATTGACCCATGACCATGCATTCAGGAAAACGGCCCGCGTGACCCCCCGAAAACTAACACCCTTGTGGTGAAAAAAATCGGCATCTTCGGATGCCAAAAACGCATGAACCACCAAGGGGGGCATCATGCTGTAGGGCACAAAAACACGGCGCTGCTCGGCATATTCCGTGATCATCTGGCCATCGGCGGCATAAAGGCGCGTTGTGATTTTGGGTGTATATTGTTTCAGGGTTTCATGATCCGGTAAATTCCGACTGAAATAGACATAGCCAATCCCAATAGCCACCCCACCCACCATGGCCAGAGACAGCATAATCGAAAAAGTCAAAACCAAAAAACGGGGCATAGTTCGCATCCTTTAGGGCTGCCACGATACGTGTTGAGAAGTTTTAGGATGGTCGTTGAAATAAGACTGTGTTGCCGCCACAATCCCCCGCACCAATTTTTCACGATGGCTTTTTTGCAGCAAAAGCCATTCCTCCTTAGGATTGGATAAATACCCCATTTCAATCAGAACCGACGGCACATCTGGGGCTTTTAAAACCACAAACCCCGCAAAACGGTGGGATTCATATTTCAGTTTAATGGATGAAGACAGCTCTGTGACCAAACGTGTGGCATAATCCGCGGACGCATTCATGGTGCCCCTTTGAACCAAATCAATCAAAATGTTGCTGACATCTTCGGATTCCCCCGATAAATCAACGCCGGCAATGATATCAGATTGATTTTCTTTATTGGCCAATTTGGCCGCTTCACGGTCAGACGCGCGTTCAGAAAGGGTATAAACAGACATACCCGTGGCTTCGGCATTCATCGCTGAATCCGCGTGCAGGGAAATGAACAAATCCGCCTTGGCCGATCGGGCCACATCAATGCGCCCCCTCAGGGATATGTATTGATCACCATTGCGCGTCATAACCACTTTGTATCCTGGCAACGCTCGAAAAGCTGCGGCCAATTCTTGGGCTGCCTTTAAAACCAAATTTTTTTCTTGGGTGCCCCGTTTCCCGCTGGCCCCTGGATCTTTGCCTCCATGACCTGGGTCCAAGACAATAACGATAGGCTCTTTGGAAACAGGGGAAAAAGAGGCGTTTTTTTCTGTCTCCAAAGCGTCCAAAGCGGCTGTTTGCTTTTCCTGCTTCACCGTCTCTTGACTCGCTTCAGCGCTTTGGGGGGACGATAAAACAACGGGCGGCAAGGCGGTTGCCGACGGTGTTTTCAAAGATGCCTCTAAAGGTTTTTCATGATCCGGTGTATCCTGAAGAGGCGAATCTTGCCTTGTCATCATCAAAGGCCGAGGGGGAGATTCCTGAGAAAGAACAGGTTTTTTCTCTGCCACTACGGGATTGGCAGGGCGGATTTTGGAAAAAGCAATGGATAGGATGGGGGGGCGATAGCCAGCCTCAACCGAGGCGCTACCCGCCAGATCAAAAACCAGACGATAGGTATTTGGGCTGTTTTTTGCCCGACGAAAGGCCTTAACGACCCCCCCCTTAGGCAAAGAGGGATTGTTAGCATTCCAAGTGGTTCTTTTTAAATCAATCACCAAACGATCCGGATGGGTCAAGGTAAAAACCCGCATTTCAGGTTTTGTTTTTTCCAGAAAGGTCATCTGAATCGACTTTGGCCCCACAGTCACAGCCATAAGGGCGTTAGGATCAGCCTTAGCGCCACCCCCAAAGGCCAAAATCAGAAAAAACAACCACAGCGCGGCCTTCATGGTTTTTCTTTATTTTTTTTAAGATTCCAGAACTGTTTTAACAGTCCCCGCCAATTGTTTCAAGCTAAAGGGTTTGGGAATAAAATGAACATGATCCAAACTTTCCAGCTTTTTTCGGATGCTTTCTTCTGCATAGCCGGAAACGCAAATGACTTTCAAATGGGGGTCTTTTTTGCGCATAATTTCAATTAAGGTTGGGCCATCGATGATGGGCATCATCACATCCGTCAGCAAAAGATCGATTTTTAAATGAGGATCATTTTGCAGGATTTGCAGGGCGACATCACCACTGCGGGCCTCGATAACCGTGTAACCTTTATTTTTTAAAACACGAGAGCTGAAAATCCGCACCGGATCTTCATCCTCCACAAGCAAGATGGTTCCCATACCTGTGAGATCACCGGTTTTTTCTTCGGTCACCACCTCAACAACGCGTTCAGGTCCCGTATAACGGGGCAAATAAATTTTAAAGGTCGTACCGCGGCCTAGGGCGCTATGAACCTCGATAATGCCCCCACTTTGGCGCACAATGCCATAAACGGTTGCCAAGCCCAATCCTGTTCCTGATCCCACTTCTTTTGTGGAAAAAAAGGGATCAAAAATTTTGCTTAAATGACTCGAATCAATGCCTTTTCCTGTATCCGTTACACTCAGGATCACATAATCGCCCGAGGGTGTCGTATCATTGCCGATATTCAAAGCCTCTGCCAACGTCACATTTTCCGTGCGCAGCAACAAAGATCCCCCATGCTCCATGGCATCTCTGGCATTCACGCATAAATTTACAATAACCTGCTCTAACTGGGTTTTATCAGCGCGGACATTCCAAACCTCTCTGACATGTTGAACATCCAGCTGAATGGATTCGCCAATCAATCTTTGAAGCAAATGGGTAATTTCAGCAATAGCATCCGGTATTTTTAAAACCTGAAGTTCCAGTTTTTGCTGGCGGGAAAACGCCAACAATTGACGAACCAAAGCCGTAGCCCGTTTTGCATTTTGATGAATGTGGTTGATATCCGCAAAAGAGGGATCGCCCGCAATATGCCGCTGCAAAAGCAAATCACAAAACCCGCTGATGGCGGTGAGCAAATTGTTAAAATCATGGGCAATCCCCCCTGCCAATTGCCCCACAGCTTGCATCTTTTGAGACTGAGAAAATTGCATTTCCAGCATTTTGCGATCGCTAATATCGATTAAATAAACCAGAAATTCAGCAGGAAGGTTTGTGTTGTCCGATGATGGCCATTGTAAATGAACCAGCAATGTTTTTTCAGGACCAGAAAGATCGATTTTTTTTAAGACATTAAAGGATTTTAGCGGCATCTCAAAACGGGTATACCTTTTTTCGGCAACAAAGGTTTCAAATTGAGAGGCGATATATGTTTTTTGGGAATCGTCAATAAAATCAAGAAAATCCTGATTAAAAATACGATCCTCTTCCAGACCAATCATCTCACAAAACGCAGGGTTCATGCTTTTGATTTTACCATTTTCTTCTAAAAGGGCCAACCCAAAGGGAGCATTAAAGAAATAAGATTGTAGGAGATCTTTATCCTGTAAAATAATCTGCTGGCCTCGCGTATAGGACAACTCTGAAAAGCGTGATCTGGCATTTTGTTTTCTTTTGTAGCGCTCAAAAAAAACCAATCCAAAGAGCCATAGACTGACTATAAGCAAAAAAAGACACCATGCGTAAAGAAACACAAGGGTATTTGACATGCTCGTGATATACACCACCAAACAGGTCACAAGGATCATGACCCCTGCGGTGGTAAAAAATCCTTTTTGTGAACTAAAGAAGGCTTTCATTCTAATCATTCTTTTTTATCAAGGATTCGAGGGATTCAATAACCCATTGAGGGGAAACATTCATTAAATTTTTCTCCCTAAAGACCTTTACCCATGGCCCCCGCTGAGCGCAACGCACAGGATCCGAAGCATATGAAAACAGGGCCACTGTCGGGGCACCGGCAACACTCAAAAGATGCAAAGGCCCTGTATCATTGCCAATGGCAAAAATCGCTTTTCTGCCCAATGTGGCCAAATCTTGAAACTGGGTCTTTCCTGTCATATCCACACATTCAGGAACGGCTTTTTTGATGTGTTGGTTTAGATCAGCATCAATACGTGTGCCAATCAAAAGGGGGGTGATGTTTTGCTGCACCAAATACGATGCCAGTTCGGTGTAATGCGATACAGGCCACCGTTTTTCCGGACGATGGGCCGATCCCCCAGGCACCAGTAAGGCAAAGGGGTTCTGAGGACAGGCCACATCAGAAGACACCGCCCAATCCACCCGCGGAGGATAGAAACGGGTTAAACCGGCCAAAGCCAATTGTTCATTGAAACGTTCAATGGTGTGCATGGTTTTTCGGTGGGGCGTGTTGTGGCGATAACGACATCCCGCCACAGCACCGGACCAATGATCAGGCTGATGGGGCCAAAGCATCCAGAAATAAAACGCTGTACGGTCACTGTTTTGCAGGTCATACACGCGATCAAATCCTTGGCGCAAAAACCAAGACCGAAGATTTTTTATACCTTTTATATCCCAAAATTTTGGCTTTTTATCCTCAACAACGGCATCGAGCCAAGGAACATCCGCCGCAATGTTATGATAAGGGGCGCAGGTCAACAGGGTGATTCTATCCTGAGGATGATGGGATCGTATGGCCTCAAAGGCGCCCATGGCTTGGACGAAATCGCCAAAGGCTCCATGCTTGATCACCAAGATACGCTGGGACATCATGACCTAAGATAATGTCTTAGGATCAAAAATCAACGCTCGTCCATGGGGGGATCCATGGGGATAGGCGTTCCCATCGTGTGATTCATCATATGGCCTTTGGGCATGGGTGCGGATGCAGGGGGAATCATCCCATCACGAGAGCATTTTCTGTACGTAAACCAGATTTTTCTCTGCTCAGGAGTTAACATACGCCACACCTGAAGATCCGATTCAAATCGAGCGCTGTTCATAGCTGCGGAAGCAGCATTGTACTCATCAAACATCTTTTTCAAATCAGCTTCATTTTTGGCGGTGCTTTCCAAAGCCTGATACAGAGCGCGTTTCTTATCCCGCATATCAGAGCGAGCCTGGCGCAAAATATCCCCCTGCTTTTCGTCAATGGCGCGAAGTTTTTTTTCAAGATCTGCGGGTGGCTTTAACGCATCGAGAGAGCGTTCAAAGGGGGGTTTGCACATCATGGAACGATCTTTGCCAGGGCCCTGCGGTGCAGCAGCCCAAGACGTCGAGACCAAAGCCAGCATTAAAATCAGTGTACGGATGATGATCATAAGACCCCCTTCTAAAAAACAAAAGGACAATTGCATGCGACTATAGGGGGTAATCCTTCACAGGACAATTGTTTTTTTGAAATTGGACGCGCTAACCAAAGACGCCGCCTGAGAGAGTTTCCCTAAGCAGAGAAGGACAACAGCAAAAAAAGCCTAAATTCTGAAAACACCCACAAAGGGGGCATTTCATTATAACGCTTGATCAAAAGGCGCGAGATCGTCCTGTGACAGAGCATTCTGGTTGGGGCCGGAATCTTGGCCTTTGGCATTAATGTCCCGATCCACAAATTCAATATAGGCCAAAGGCGCTGCATCACCATAGCGAAAACCCGCCTTAATAATGCGCGTATAGCCCCCAGGACGGTCTTGATAACGATCCGCCAACGTGGTGATCAGCTTTTCAACAATCGCATCATCCCGCAAAACAGAAAACAACAAACGACGGTCATGCAACGTGGCACCACGGGCACGGCTGACCATTTTTTCGATGTAGGGACGCAGCTCACGGGCCTTAGGCAACGTGGTTTTGATCTGTTCGTGCTTCACCAAAGCGCAAGCCATATTGGCCAGCATGGCGGAACGATGGGAAGACGTTCTGTTAAGTTTACGACCTTTAATACCATGTCTCATGACACATCACCTTTTATGTTAGCCTTAGAAGGGCTCTTCAATACGTCTGGATAAATCTTCGATGTTTTCTGGGGGCCAGTCAGGGATTTCCATACCCAGAGCCAACCCTAATTTGTCCAACTCATCTTTGATTTCATTCAAAGATTTCCGGCCAAAATTAGGCGTGCGCAGCATTTCATATTCGGTTTTTAACACCAAATCCCCAATGTACACAATGTTATCGTTACGCAGACAGTTGGCGGCACGAACAGAAAGCTCCAGATCTTCAACCTTGCGCAGCAAGTTTTTATTAAACGGCAGATCAGGATGATCTTCGGCGCGGGTATGGCCACGGGCGGGCTCTTCAAAGGTAATGAAGGGCTGCAACTGATCTTGAATAATCCGACTGGCCAAGCCCACAGCATCCTCAGGCGAGAGGGTTCCGTTGGTTTCGACGCTCAGCAAAAGCTTATCATAATCGGTGACCTGTCCCACACGGGCACCTTCAACCCGAAACGCCACACGCTGCACGGGGCTGTAAATCGCATCAATGGGGATCAGACCTAAAGGGGCATCTTTGGGCAGGTTTTCGTTAGCAGGGACGTACCCCTTGCCCGTTTCTACCACCAGCTCAGCATCCAGCTCGGCATCTTTATCCAAAGTACAAATCACAACCTCAGGGTTTTTAATCTGAACATCATGGGGCAAGGAAATCATGCCCGCTGTTACCACACAAGGGCCTTTGGCCTTCAAGGATAATTTTTTACGGCCATCGCTGAGCACGGAAACGGCAAGCGTTTTTAAGTTCAAGATGATATCTGTCACATCCTCGCGCACACCGTTGATGGAGGAGAATTCGTGCAAGACATTTTTAAACGTCACATTGGTAATGGCGGCCCCTTGCAAAGAAGACAGCAAAACACGGCGCAGAGCATTTCCCAAGGTGACACCAAAGCCACGCTCTAGGGGCTCCACCACAATGGTGGCGGCATTTTTGTTAGAGGCATCCCGAGCGATTTTCATCGACGTGGGCTTAATCAACGCTTGCCAGTTTTCTTGCAGCATACTTTTCACCTTTGGCCCTAAAAGAAATTAAACACGACGACGTTTCGGAGGACGGCACCCATTATGAGGAATAGGGGTCACATCCCGAATGGACGATACAATGAAACCAGCGGACTGCAACGCACGCAAAGCCGATTCCCGACCGGAACCCGGACCATTCACCTGAACATCCACAGTTTTCATGCCATGCTCCATGGCATCACGGGCAGCCTTTTCGGCGGCAACCTGCGCGGCGTAGGGGGTAGATTTCCGCGCACCCTTAAAGCCATTGGCCCCCGAGGTGGACCAAGCAATGGTGTTGCCCTGCTGATCTGTGATGGTGATGATGGTGTTGTTAAACGTGGAATTCACGTGCACAACCCCGACAGAGATATTTTTACGCTCAGAACGCTTTAAACGCGCTGTTTGCTGCTTTGCTTTGGCCATACCCTAAAATCCACTATGATGTTTTCTTCTTGCCGGCAATGGCCACGGCTTTCCCTTTACGGGTGCGGGCATTGCTGGACGTCCGCTGACCCCGAACGGGCAGGCGCTTGCGGTGACGCAGGCCACGATAACACGCCAAATCCGTCAATCGCTTAATGTTCATGGAAACTTCACGACGCAAGTCCCCTTCAACAACCACGTTCTCGTCAATATAAGAACGGATTTTTAAAACGTCGGCATCGCTGAGCTGATGGACACGCACCGAAGGATCAACCCCAACGGCGGCGCAAATGGATCGGGCCACAGCAGGACCAATCCCATGAATGTAAGTCAAAGCAATCACCAGACGCTTTGCTGTCGGAATGTTAACACCGGAAATACGGGCCACAGGCTTAAAACTCCTTATCTAAAAACAACCATCACAACATGTGAAAAGAGAAAGCATCTTAGTTACTTTGCTGCCGTTGTCAACGCTCTTTCTTCAAGTTTTTCAAAAATAGAGCGCCGCACGGATTCTATGGGGGCCATGCCATCCACAGTCTTGAGTAATCCTAAGGTTTTATAGAATGGCAAAATGGGCAACGTCTGATCATGATACAGGCGCAAACGGGAAACCACAACCTCGGCCCGATCATCCGAACGACGGGTAAAGGACGTTCCCCCGCAAACATCACACACATCATCAACCTTGGGCGGATGAAAGGTTTGGTGATAGCCCGCACCGCAAGTGCCACAGCTAAAACGTCCCTCGATCCTCTCAACCAAGGCTTTTTCATCCACATCAAACACAATCACCGCTGTTAAGGGGGTGTGCTTTTTTTCCAGAATGCCGTGCAGGGATTCCGCCTGAGAAAGGGTGCGGGGAAAACCATCCAAAATAAAACCATTGCGGCAATCAGACTCATCCAAACGCTCTGAAACCAGATCAATCATGACCTCATCCGGAATCAAGGCCCCCTGTTCCATCAGGGCTTTGGCCTGTATGCCCACTTTGGTGCCCGCCTTCACTGCAGCGCGGAGCATATCCCCCGTGGCCAGCTTTGGAATGCCATAATGGGCCGATATAGCATCCGCTTGGGTGCCTTTCCCCGCCCCTGGGGGTCCAAACAAAACAATCCTGATCATAAGCGCCCCTTAACCAGCTTATTCTTTTTCATCAGCCCATCGTATTGATGGACCAGCAAATGGGAATTGATATGGTTAATGGTATCCATCACCACCGTCACCACAATCAGCAAACTTGTGCCCCCGAAATAAAACGGAATGTTGTATTCCGCCATCAAAAACTCAGGAAACAAACACACAACAACCAGATAACTGGCCCCAAAAACCGTTAAACGGGTCAGCAAACTGTCAATATAGGACGCGGTGGCCTTTCCTGGACGAATGCCAGGAATAAAGGCGGTGTTCTTTTTCAAATTATCCGCAACCTCAACCGGATTAAACACAATGGAGGTGTAAAAAAAACAGAAAAACACAATCAAAGAGGCATACACAATCATATAAAGAGGCTGTCCATGCCCCAACATCGCCACGGCATCATTCACCCATGACACAGAACTCTGCCCCCCCGTAAACTGCAGAACCGAGGCCGGAATCACCAACAAAGCGTTGGCAAAAATCGGGGGAATAACGCCGGCAGTGTTCAGCTTTAGCGGCAAATGAGAGCTCTGGGCCCCATAAACCTGCTGCCCTACCTGACGCTTAGGGTACTGTATGGTGATGCGGCGCTGGGCCCGCTCCATATATACCACAGCCACAATCACAGCAACGGCCAGCAAAACAAACATCAACACAGACAGGGACGATATTTGCCCCGTCCAGCCCAGCGTTAAAAGGGAACTAACCCCCATAGGCAAATGGGCCACAATCCCCGCGAAAATGATCAGGGAAATCCCGTTTCCGATGCCGCGGATGGTGATTTGCTCACCCAGCCACATCAAATAAACGGTTCCCCCCACCAAAGTGATCACCGTGGTTAATCTGAAAAACAGGCCCGGATTATGAACGGCCGAGCCGCCCATCCCCTCTAGCCCCACGGCAATGGCATAGCCCTGAATCGCCGTCAAAATTACCGTTAAATAACGGGTGTACTGAATCAATTTGGTGCGGCCATAATCGCCGTCTTTTTTCAGCTGTCCCAACTGGGGGGACACCGCCGTCATCAACTGGATGATGATGGATGCAGAAATGTAAGGAAAAATATTCAGGGCAAAAATCGACATCCGCCCCAAAGCACCCCCTGCAAAGGCATCAAAAACACCCAGAATGCTGCCGGAATAGCTTTCAAAAACCCCTTTCAGGACACTGGCATCCAAACCAGGCACAGGGATGTAGGTTCCCAAACGATAAATGATCAGGGCCCCCAAGGTAAACCAGATGCGGGCTTTTAATTCTGTGGCACGACTGAAGTTACTCAGCGTTAAACTGGCGGAAAGCTGTTCAGCAGCAGAAACCATGATGTATTCCCAAAGGACCAATCGAAAGACCCTTTTGTATAGCAGTCCCCCACGATGTCAAGACGTTAAGAAAATTTTGTCAAAGCCCCTTGGTCATTTCCCGAACAAATAAGAAATGTCCGCGATTTGCCTCTACCACCGCCGATGAATCACAAAAGACAAAAGATCCGGCAAATGCCCTGCATCGGGCAGGGTGGCTAAGGCCTCTCTGGCTTGTTTTTCCAAATCAAACAGCAGCTCTTCGCTGCCTGCGGCCCCCAAAAGATTGATGAATGTAACGCGCTGATTGTTCTGATCTTGACCTGTGGTCTTTCCTGTTTCTTGGGGGCAGCCCTCAATATCCAAAAGATCATCACGCACCTGAAAAGCCAGACCCAAGACCCCCCCAAACCTTTCCATGGTGCGTAGCAGGTCTTCGCGCCCCCCCAGCAAGCCACCTGCCATGGCCGCTGTTTGGATCAAAACACCCGTTTTAAGACGGTGCATGCTTTTTAAGCCTTCCAGCGTTTTCACAGTGCCCGCAATATCCATAGATTGCCCCAAGGCCATGCCGCATCGTCCCGCCGACATGGCCAAACGATGAATCAAGCGCATCTGGCCTTGGGCTTGGAACACAGCACTGGGGGCGGAAAGCAGAGCGAAAGCCTCTGCCTGCAAAGCGTCCCCTGCCAAAACGGCTGTAGCCTCATCAAAGGCCAGATGACACGTGGGCCGTCCGCGCCGCAGAGATGCATTGTCCATGCAAGGCAAATCGTCGTGGATCAAGGAATAGGTGTGAAACACCTCAAACGCCGCCGCAATCTCCCAAAAGGCATCCTCAGGAAATCCCGCCAAATGCAAACTTTCCCGCACCAAAAATCCCCGTATGGCCTTGCCAGAGGGCACCGCGCTATAGCGCATAGCCTGATCCAAAACATGGGTCCCTGAGAGGGCTTTGCCCATAAAGACATCCAGATCATCAGCAAACGCTTTTAAAATCAGGGGAAAAGACGTCATAATTTTGAAAATTTTTGGCGCTGAATCTTTGACATGAAAAAACCAACCCCATAAAACGGCAGGGGGAAGGTTTTGGCAAGGAAGAAATTGAGAGCATGGGCCCAATCAAGGAAAGACTTGATTTTCTCTCAATCACCAATCTCATATATAATATAGTGACGGCCTCTTTACACAGCCCCCAAGAGGTTGGTAGAAGAAGAGCCTGATACAAAAAAACAATGCCCGCAAACATTCATAAAGGATAAAGCCCATTATGCAGCCGCAAATGAATCAAATTTTACAACAGGCCCAAAAAATGCAGCAAAAGCTTCAGCAAGCCCAGCAAGAGGTTGAAAAGCTGGAGCGGGAAGGAACATCCGGCGGGGGCATGGTGAAAATCACCCTGAACGGGAAATTTCAGGCCCGCGGTTTAAAGGTTGACCCCAGCCTGTTAAAAGAAGAAGAGCGCGACGTGTTAGAAGATTTGATCGTCGCCGCCATCAATGACGCCCACCAAAAGATCGAGCAGGCGTCACAGGAAACCATGAGCAAAGTCACAGCGGGCATGCCCTTGCCCCCTGGTGTGAAATTGCCTTTCTAAAGGTATGATCCAAGGCGAAGAAATCCAGCAGGCCATAAAGGTCTTGGCCCAGCTGCCTGGGTTTGGCCAGCGTTCTGCGCGTCGCGCTTTGTTGCATCTGTTGATTCACAAAGACAGGAAAATGGCTCCCTTGATTCAGGCCCTACAGACCTGTTATGAAACCATAACAGCCTGCCGGATGTGTGGTCATTTGGATACGCTTAATCCCTGTCACATCTGCCAATCCCCTCGTCGTCATCGTCACCAGCTGTGTGTTGTTGAGTCTGTTTCCGACCTATGGGCCATGGAAAGAACGGGGGTTTATCATGGTCTTTATCATGTTTTGGGGGGGCTTCTTTCGGCTATGGACGATGTTCGCCCCGAACATTTGGGCCTGTCCCGATTGACCGAACGCATTCAGGATTTGGGGGTTGAGGAGGTTATTTTTGCCCTCAATGCCTCTTTAGAGGCGCAAACCACCGTGTTTGTCATCACAGAATCGCTGCCCAAAACCCTGAACATCACCCAGCTGGCCCATGGCATTCCCATTGGGGGAGAGCTGGATTATATGGATGATGCCACACTCCAAACCGCTTTGCAGCGGCGCGGGGTTTTATAATTACGGTGCCTTATCACAATGTGGATCATTATGATGTTCTGGTGGTGGGGGCGGGTTTAGCGGGGTCTATGGTGGCCCACACCCTTTCCCAGAGGGGTGTTTCTGTGGCAATCTGCGAAAAATCTCCTCATCCCCTCACAGGTGGGGCGTCCCATCATCATGCCTGCGCCCTTTATCCTTTGATTCATGCGGCCCCTTGCGCTGAGGATGCTTTCTTTTTGCGGGCCTATGAATACGCCCTAAAAACTTTTGGGGGCCAACCCTTTTTTCATCCCGCCCCACTGCGCCTGCCCACGGGAAAACGACACAGTGCCCTTTGGCAGCATCACTTGGAAACCACAGACAGCGGCACGTATCTTTTAACGGGAGGATGGGTGGATCCCATAGCGGCTTGTCAACACTCTCTTCAGGGGATTCCCATTTTTTATAATACATCCTTTCATGATGTGACCACACCCCCTGCTGTGGTTGTTTTTTGTGCGGGTTCGGGTATGCGGGATTATTTCCCCCATTGGCCATGGCGTTTAACCGCAGGGCAAACCGATTATGGGTATTGGGCGGAAGGGACAGAATCCAATCCTACCATTTTTTGTGAAGATGGCTTTATGATTCCCATGATGGAAAAAACCGTGGCCTGCGGCGGAACCTATCGCCCGCATCAGGACAAGGCCCCTGTTTTGATCGAGGACACTCAAAAAAACCTTTCCAAAGGGCAGGGGCTTCAACCTCATCCCACCCTGAAACCCACCACAGGCGTCAGAATTCGGGGAAAAACCATTCTGCCCTGTGTGGGGTATGTGGATGATGCAGGAACGTTTGTATCGATCCTGAAAAAAGAAACTCCCTTGCCAAAAGCCATCCCCAAACAATGGGTTTTATCGGGATTTGGTTCGCGGGGGATGGTCACCATCCCTTGGTCTGTGGATTGTCTGATGTCTGCGATGCAGGGGTGGACGCATACAGGACCAAAAAAAGACTTGCAATCGTCGGTGTAGGCGTTACATAAGAACCACTTTCGTTTATGGATTTTCGTGTTCTGGTATGTCTCGTCAAACCCCTTTGGATCATTATCGTAACATCGGCATCATGGCCCACATTGATGCTGGTAAAACCACAACAACAGAACGTATTTTGTTTTATACGGGTCGCCAGCACAACATTGGTGAAGTTCATGAAGGCAACGCCACCATGGACTGGATGGAGCAAGAGCAAGAGCGGGGCATCACCATCACCTCAGCCGCCACAACGTGTTATTGGGCGGGTCATCGAATCAACATCATTGATACCCCTGGCCACGTAGATTTCACCATCGAGGTTGAGCGGTCCCTGCGGGTTTTGGATGGCGCTGTGGCCGTTTTTGACAGTGTGGCGGGCGTTGAGCCACAATCTGAAACCGTATGGCGTCAGGCCGATAAATACAAAGTTCCCCGGATGTGTTTCGTCAACAAGATGGACCGTATCGGCGCGGATTTCTTTCGCTGTGTGGATATGATGGTGGACCGTCTGGGGGCCGTGCCTTTGGTGGTTCAGCTGCCGATTGGTGTAGAGTCCGATTTCGTTGGTGTGGTGGATCTGATTAGAAACGTTGAGATTCACTGGCTGGAAGAAAGCCTAGGCGCCAAGTTTGAAGAGCGTCCCATTTCCGCAGCCTATGAAGAAAAAGCGGCCCAGTACCGCGAAAAAATGATCGAGCTGGCCGTTGAGCAAGACGATGACGCCATGGAAAAATACCTAGGGGGCGAAGAGCCGTCTATTGAGGTCCTGCGGGCCTGTATTCGTCGCGGAACCATCAAGGGGGTCTTTGTTCCCGTTCTTTGTGGATCTGCCTTTAAAAACAAAGGTGTTCAGCCCCTATTGGATGCCGTTACCTATTACTTGCCCTCTCCTTTGGATATTGGCGATACAGCGGGTCTTAAGCCCGATTCTGATGATGCGGATTCCCGCAAAGCCTCTGACGAAGAGCCGTTTTCCGGTTTGGCGTTTAAAATTATGACGGATCCTTTTGTGGGGTCTTTGACATTCGTGCGCGTGTATTCGGGAAAGGTCGAATCTGGCTCTTACGTTCAAAACACCACCAAAGATAAGCGTGAGCGCATCGGCCGGATGCTGCTGATGCATGCCAATTCCCGTGAGGAAATCAAAGAAGCCTACACCGGCGACATCGTGGCGTTGGTGGGCATGAAGGATACAACCACAGGGGATACCCTTTCGGATCAAAAATCCCCCATTATCCTAGAGCGCATGGAATTCCCTGAGCCCGTGATTGAAGTGGCCGTTGAACCCAAAACCAAAGCTGATCAGGAAAAAATGTCCGTGGCTTTGGGCCGTTTGGCCACCGAGGATCCTTCGTTCCGCGTGTCCGTTGACCATGAATCCGGACAAACAGTGATTAAAGGTATGGGTGAGCTGCACCTAGAGATCATTGTTGATCGTATGCGCCGCGAGTTTAAGGTCGAAGCCAACGTGGGGGCCCCGCAGGTGGCGTACCGTGAAACCATTTCCAAAAAAGTCGAAATTGACTACACCCACAAGAAACAGTCTGGTGGTGCTGGTCAGTTTGCTCGCGTGATTATGACCTTCGAGCCCTTGGAGCGTAGCGGCGGTTATGAATTCGTCAACAAGGTTGTTGGGGGATCCATTCCCAAAGAATACATCCCAGGGGTTGAAAAGGGCCTGATGTCCGCCAAGGACACCGGAGCCTTAGCAGGGTTCCCTGTGGTAGATTTCAAGGTGACGTTGACAGAGGGTGCCTATCACGATGTGGATTCCTCGACCTTGGCCTTTGAAATTGCCGGCCGCGCCGCCTTTCGTGAGGGGATGAGAAAAGCAGGAAGCCAGATCCTAGAGCCCATCATGAACGTTGAGGTGGTCACACCAGAAGATTACATGGGTGATATCATTGGGGATTTGAACTCGCGTCGGGGTCAGGTTTCCGGTATGGATCAGCGGGGCAATGCCCGCGTGATTAATGCAATGGTCCCCTTGTCAAATATGTTTGGATATGTTAATACCCTTCGCTCAATGAGCCAAGGCCGTGCGCAATTCACCATGGTCTTTCATCATTACGAGCCCGTCCCCCACGCGATCGCTGAAGAGATCGCAGCAAAACATTCTTAATGACTAACGAAAAGGTAGGAAAAACCATGGCAAAAGCAAAATTTGAACGGACAAAACCCCACGTTAACATCGGCACCATCGGTCACGTTGACCATGGGAAAACCACCCTGACAGCGGCCATTACAAAGTATTTTGGGGAGTTTCGTGATTACTCTCAGATTGATGCTGCCCCCGAAGAAAAAGCCCGTGGGATTACCATTAACACCGCCCACGTGGAATATGAAACCGCTGAGCGTCACTATGCCCACGTGGACTGCCCTGGTCACGCCGACTATGTGAAAAACATGATCACCGGTGCCGCCCAGATGGACGGCGCGATTCTGGTGGTGAATGCCGCTGATGGACCTATGCCCCAAACACGGGAACACATTTTGCTGGCCCGTCAGGTGGGTGTTCCTGCTCTGGTGGTCTTTTTGAACAAAGTCGACCAAGTGGATGACCCCGAGTTGCTGGAGTTGGTGGAAATGGAAATCCGCGAACTTCTCAGCAAATACGGCTTTGATGGCGATAACATCCCCATCGTTTCCGGTTCTGCTTTGGCCGCCCTTGAAGGTCGCAACCCCGAAATCGGCGAAAACAAGGTTCGTGATTTGCTGGCCGCTGTGGACAAAGCGATTCCTACGCCTTCCCGTCCGATTGACAAGCCCTTCTTGATGCCTATCGAGGATGTGTTTTCTATCTCTGGTCGTGGCACCGTGGTCACGGGCCGTGTTGAGTCCGGTGTCGTCAAAGTGGGTGAAGAGGTTGAAATCGTTGGAATCAACAAAACCCAAAAAACAACCGTTACCGGTGTTGAAATGTTCCGTAAATTGCTTGATCAAGGTCAGGCTGGGGACAACGTGGGTGTTCTTCTGCGTGGAACCAAGCGGGAAGATGTTGAGCGTGGTCAGGTTTTGGCCAAGCCTGGCAGCATTACCCCCCACACCACCTTTAAGTGCGAGTGCTATATCCTCAGCAAAGAGGAAGGTGGCCGTCACACCCCATTTTTCTCCAACTACCGCCCTCAGTTCTACTTCCGTACCACCGACGTCACAGGTGCCATTAAATTGCCTGAAGGCAAGGAAATGGTTATCCCTGGCGATAACGTGGAAATGGAAATCGAGCTGATCAACCCCATCGCCATGGACGAAGGTTTGCGTTTTGCTATCCGTGAGGGTGGCCGGACCGTGGGTGCTGGTGTTGTCAGTAAGATTATTAAATAAAGGTCTTTACATACCCCGAAAGAGGCTGCATAATGCGGCCTCTTTTTTTCTGTGAACGTTGTGGATACGAGAATTAACTATGGACGCACAAACCATTCGAGTGCACCTTCGGGCCTTTGATCATCGGATTTTGGATAAATCTGCTGAGCAGATTGTTGATACGGTGAAACGCACGGGATCTAAGCTTCACGGCCCTGTTCCTTTGCCAACGCGTATTGAGCGCTTCACGGTGTTGCGTTCGCCCCACGTGAACAAAAAATCACGCGAGCAATTTGAAATGCGCACACACAAACGTTTGATTGATATTTTAAGTCCGACCCCCCAAACGGTGGATGCTCTGATGAAGTTAGAGCTCCCTTCTGGGGTTGATGTCCAAATTAAGTTGACGCCCATGGGCGCTGTGGCTTAGGAGAGGTCCCATGACAAAGCGTACAGGTTTAATTGCTAAAAAATTGGGGATGACCCGTCGTTTTTCCGCCGAGGGTGTTTCTTCGGCTGTGACGGTGCTCAGCTTAGAGGGTTGTCAAGTCATTGGTCAGCGGACTCAGGATCGTGACGGATATACGGCGGTTGTTTTGGGCGCTGGGGATCGTCGTGCTTCCCGCGTGAACAAAGCGCAGCGTGTTCAGTATGCCAATGCCAACCTTTCCCCCAAAGCCATCGTGCGGGAATTTCGTGTTGAGTCTGACGCTTTCCTCGATGTGGGTGCCGTCCTTCAGGCCGATCACTTTGTTGTGGGTCAAAAGGTGGATGTGATTGGAACATCCGTCGGTAAAGGTTTTGCCGGTGCCATGAAGCGTCACAATTTTGGTGGTTTGCGGGCGTCTCACGGGGTGTCCATCAGTCACCGTTCCCACGGATCCACAGGTCAACGTCAGGACCCTGGAAAGGTTTTTAAAGGCAAAAAAATGGCCGGTCATATGGGGGACGTGCGCGTTACCCAGCAAAATTTAGAAATTTTGGAAACCGACGTGGTCCGTGGTTTGGTTTTTGTAAAAGGCAGCATTCCCGGCGCCACGAACAGTTTTGTTTTGATTCAAGATGCGGTGAAGTCTCCCTCCCAAGACTTACCGTTTCCTGGTTCCGTGGTTTCTGCGGCTCCTGCTCAGGATGCTCAGGCCCCTTCGTCTGAATCTGAAGGTGCTGTTTCCGAGACTACCTTGAGTGAATCCTCTGGTGATACGTTAGAAAGTTAAGAGTCGTTTTATGCAGTACGCCTTGTTTACAGGACCTGATTTTAAATCCACGGATGTGGCTTTGAGAGATGATGTCTTCGCCATTTCCCCCCTTCGCCCCGATATTATGGCGCGGGTGGTTCAGTGGCAGTTGGACAAACGTCGCTCGGGTTGCCACAAAACCAAGGGCATTTCTGAAATTCAAGGGACAACCAAAAAACCCTATAAACAAAAAGGCACGGGGAATGCCCGTCAGGGGTCTTTGCGTTCCCCCCAATACCGTGGTGGTGCCACGATTTTTGGGCCTGTGGTTCGGGATCATGGGTATTCTTTAAACAAAAAAATACGGGCTTTGGGCCTGAAGCATGCGCTTTCTTCCAAATGTCAGGATCAGTCTTTGGTTCTGATCGATGGTTATCCTGCTTTTGAAAAAGCCAAGGATGCGTCGGCTTGGACCAAGAAGCTTGGTTTGGTCAAGCCTTTGTTTATTGTCAATCAGGCGGACATGGATGCGCCTTTTGTCAGAGCCCTGCGCAACCTTAAAGACGTTCGCCTGCTGGCCTTAGAAGGTCTGAACGTTTACAGTTTGCTTCAGGCCCGTCATGTTGTTCTCACGGCAGCCGCCAAAGACGCTATTGAGCAGAGGTTTTCGGTATGAAGCAAGGTCTACTTTCCACAAAAAAGAGAAAAATCAGCTCTTTTGATATCCTCCGCCGTCCCATTGTGACTGAAAAATCCACCCTTCAGGGGGAAATCGGCAACAAAGTCGTTTTTGAGGTTTTGCCTGGCGCCACCAAAAATGATGTCAAGCTGGCCATGAAAGAGGTTTTTTCTGTTGTCGTTGAAAAAGTCAACATGATTCATCTGCCCGCAAAAACCAAGCGGTTCAAAGGCATGGTTGGGCGTCGCGCCGCCACAAAAAAAGCCATTATTACCTTAAAGGCTGGCGAAACCCTTAATTTTTTTGATGGAGTCTAGATCATGGCCTTAAAAGCCTATAAACCCGTTACCCCTGGAACCCGTGGCTTGATTCTTTCCACGTCCTCGGATCTTTGGAAGGGTCGCCCTGAAAAAAGTTTGGTTTCCGGTATTTCCTCAACAGGGGGCCGTAACAATCTGGGGCGCATGACGAATCGCAACATCGGTTCGCGTCATAAGCGTCTGTACCGTCAAGTTGATTTTAAACGCATTAAGCGTGATATCGTGGGCACGGTGGAGCGTTTGGAATACGATCCCAATCGTACCGCCTACATTGCCCTCATTTCTTATGACGATGGGGAAAAGGCTTATATCTTGGCCCCCCAAAAGTTAAAAGCCGGAGACAAGGTCCTTGCCGGAGAGAAGGCCGATATCCGTGTCGGGAATGCGTTGCCTTTGGCCAACATTCCTTTGGGGACTGTGGTTCATAATGTCGAAATGAAACCTGGCAAAGGTGGCCAGCTTGCCCGCAGTGCGGGGGCTTCGGTTCAGTTGGTGGCGCGGGATCAGGGGTATGCTCAGCTGCGTCTCTCTTCGGGTGAGGTTCGCCTTGTTCTTTCGTCGTGTTATGCCACGGTTGGGATGGTTTCCAATCCAGATCATCAGAACGAAGTTTTGGGAAAGGCCGGTCGTAATCGCTGGAAAGGCCGCCGTCCCCATGTTCGTGGTGTGGCTATGAACCCTGTGGATCACCCGCATGGTGGTGGTGAGGGAAAAACCTCCGGTGGACGTCATCCTGTGACCCCGTGGGGAAAGTCCACCAAAGGAAAGCGGACACGCCGCAACAAGGCGACGTCCAAGTATATTGTCAAACGACGCTATCAGAAATAAGAAATAAAGGACACTGCATATGCCCCGCTCTGTTTGGAAAGGTCCCTTTGTTGACGGGTATTTGATTGATAAAGCCGCTAAAGTTGCCTCCTCTGGCCGCCGCGATATCATCAAAACTTGGTCACGCCGCTCAACCATTCTCCCCAACTTTGTGGGGTTAACGTTCGGTGTTTACAATGGTAAAAAATTTGTACCTGTGACGGTGAATGAAGACATGATCGGCCACAAGCTGGGTGAATTTGCCCCCACGCGGACCTTTTTAGGTCATGGCGCGGATAAAAAAGCGAAAAAGAAATAGGGTGTTGTTATGAGCCGTCTTGTCCAAGCCATGAACACTGTTGTGCGCAGCAGTCCCCAAAAACTAAACGTTGTTGCGGGCAGCATTCGCCGTAAACATGTTCAGGATGCTATTCACATCCTCAACTTTTCCCAAAAACGTGTGGCGGATGTGGTTTTAAAAACCCTAAACTCTGCCATTGCCAACGCCGAACACAACCATGGTTTGGATGTGGATCGGTTGTATGTCAAAGAGGCGTTTGTGGGAAAAAGCTTGGTTATGAAACGTTTTCGGGCCCGCGCCCGTGGCCGTGGGGCTCGTATTATGAAGCCTGTCAGTCGTATCACCGTTATTCTGGCAGAAGAGGAGATTTAGGTTATGGGTCAGAAAGTTAACCCCATCGGGTTCCGTTTGAAAGTGAACAAAGACTGGGATTCCCGCTGGTTTGCCGGTAAGAATTATCAGGAAACCTTGCTGCAGGATCTTGAAATCCGCAAGTATTTGGAAAAGCGCCTGAAGTCTGCCTATATCAGCAAAATAGTGATTGAGCGTCCGGCCAATAAGCCCATCGTGAATCTTTACTCGGGTCGTCCTGGATTGATTATTGGTAAAAAAGGGACAGATATTGAATTGCTGCGCAAAGACTTAGCTAAATTTCTGGGACGCGATGTTCAAATCAACATCGTTGAAATTCGCAAACCTGAAATTGAAGCCAAGTTGGTGGCCCAGAACGTGGCTTCCCAGCTTGAAAAACGGGTAGCTTTTCGTCGTGCCATGCGTCGTGTGGTCCAGTCGGCTCTGCGTTTCGGCGCCGAGGGGATTCGGATTAACTGCAGTGGTCGTTTGGGGGGTGCGGAAATCGCCCGTATGGAATGGTACCGTGAGGGTCGGGTTCCCTTGCACACCCTGCGTGCTGATATCGACTATGGGGAAGCAGAAGCTTTGACAACCTATGGCGTTATTGGTATTAAGGTTTGGATTTACAAAGGTGAAATTCTCAAAGATGGCGAGCGCGAAGATTTGCGCCCCGCCGCATAGATAACCATAACGGAGTTTAGGCATGTTTAGCCCTAAAAAAACAAAATACCGCAAGGCCCACAAGGGACGCATCAAAGGCGAGACCAAAGCCGGAGACCGTCTTAACTTTGGCCAATTTGGCTTAAAGGCCCAGACGGCGGATCGGATTACGGCCCGCCAGATCGAGGCTGCTCGTCGGGCCATCACCCGTCACTTGCGCCGTGCGGGCAAGCTATGGATTCGCGTGTTTCCAGACTTACCGGTTTCCCGTAAACCTGCCGAAGTGCGTATGGGAAGTGGAAAAGGAACCCCTGAATTTTGGGCCTGTCGTGTGGCCCCTGGGCGCATCCTTTTTGAAATTGAGGGCGTATCTGAAGAGCAAGCGCGTGAAGCTTTTGCCTTGGCCCACGCCAAGTTGCCCATTCAGTCCAAATTTGTTAAACGTTTGCCGTGTGAGTAAAGATTATGAAATTGTCGGATCGAAAGGCCGCCTTGTTGCGGGGCAAAACCAAAGATGAGCTTACCGACATGCTGCGTCATTGTCAGCGTGATTTGATGAGCATGCGCTTTAAAAAGAAAAGTGGTGGCGTGGAGAACACAACCCGCTTTCGTTTTGTGCGTCGTCGGATTGCCCAGATCAAAACCCTGTTGAATAACCCTGCCTAAAGGATTCTTGTTATGCCCCGTCGTGTGATGCAAGGTGTTGTTGTAAAGGACGCTAAGGACAAAACCATCAGTGTTTTGGTGGAGCGTTCTGTAAAACACCCTGTTTATAAGAAATATATTAAGCGTTCGAAGAAATTCTTGGCCCACGATGAAACCAATCGTTCCCGTCAGGGTGATGTTGTTTCTATTGTTGAGTCTCGTCCCTTTTCTAAAAGAAAAACGTGGGTTCTGCTGGATGATGCAGGTCTGCCAACGCAAGGAGCTTCTGTATGATTCAAATGCAAACACGCCTGGACGTTGCGGACAACTCTGGTGCCAAAACTGTTATGTGTGTCAAGGTTCTGGGCGGATCCAAAAAGAGAACGGCCGAAATTGGCGATGTGATCGTGGTGTCCGTTAAAGACGCCATTCCTCGGGGTAAAGTTAAAAAAGGGGATGTTCATCGTGCCTTGGTCGTGCGCACCCGTTTTGGTGTTCGTCGCCCTGATGATTCCCTGATCCGTTTTGATAATAACGCTGTTGTGATTATCAATAAGCAGGGCGAGCCCGTGGGAACCCGTATTTTTGGCCCCGTAACCCGTGAGCTACGTTCAAAAAATTACATGAAAATTATATCGTTGGCCCCGGAGGTCCTATAATAATGAAACAGAAAGTTAAAATTAAGCGTGATGACACCGTTGTTGTGCTTGCTGGAAAAGATAAAGGCAAGCGCGGCAAAGTTCTGAAGGTTCTTCCCTCAGAAAACAAGTTGATTGTTGATGGCGTTAATGTTGTCACCAAACACAAAAAGCCTACGCAGCTCGATGCTGGTGGTATCCGCCGTTTTGAGAAAGCGATTGACGTTTCTAATGTCGCCATTTTGGATCCTAAACTGGATGTTCCCACCCGCGTGGGCTATAAGGTCATCGATGGCAAGAAGGTCCGTTATGCGAAAAAGTCAGGAGAAGTGATCGATGCTTGAGACTCAACCCCGTTTGAAACAACAGTATCTTAAAGACATTCGGCCGGCTTTGATGAAAGAGCTTGGCTTGTCTAATGTGATGCAAGCCCCCCGTCTGGAAAAAATCGTCATCAATGTTGGTTTTGGCGATGCGGTTCAAGACAGCAAAAAATTGGATAAGGTTGTGGCGGACCTCGCGCTTTTGGCGGGCCAAAAACCTGTGATTACGCGGGCCAAAAAATCCATTGCCACGTTTAAGGTTCGTGAGGGCATGGTTATGGGCTGCAAAGTCACCTTGCGCCGCGAACGGATGTACGAATTCATGGATCGCTTGGTCACTATCGCGATGCCCCGTATCCGAGACTTTCGGGGTATTTCAGGAAAATCTTTTGATGCCCAAGGCAACTATGCCATGGGGATTAAAGAGCACATTATCTTTCCCGAAATTGACTATGATAAGATTGACAAAGTTTTCGGAATGGATATAGTCCTCGTTTCGACCAGTAACCGTGCGGATCATACCAAAGCCTTGCTGAAGGCTTTTGGTTTCCCGTTTTATAATTAAAGTGAGACTGATTCATGGCTAAACTGTGCATGAAAGAACGTGACAAGAGTCGTCGACGCAAAACAGAGAATGCTTTGGCCCGTCGCACATCCCTTGTGGCAAAAGTCAAAGATCGCTCTCTTCCTATGGAAGATCGCCTGATGGCGGTGCGCAAGCTGTCTGAGATGCCTCGGAATTCGGCCAAGGTTCGTATTCGTAACCGTTGCGCCTTAACGGGCCGTTCTCGGGGTGTTTATCGTAAATTCGGTTTGTCTCGTATTAAGTTGCGGGAACTGGCCTCTGCGGGTCAGCTTCCTGGTGTTGTAAAATCAAGTTGGTAATCCATTATGACCATGACCGATCCTATTGGGGCTATGTTAACAACCCTTCGTAACGGGGCTGCCGCGGGAAAAACCCAAGTGGCCGTGCCGGCGTCTCGTTTAAAACAATCTATTTTGGATGTTTTAAAGCGGGAAGGGTACATCCGCGGCTATGAGGTGCGGGATCTCCGTCCTCGTGTTCAAGAGATCGTTGTGGAGCTGAAGTATTATCAGGGCGAGCCTGTGATTAAAGAAATTTCTCGCGGATCCAAGCCCAGCCGTCGCGTGTATTGCGGATCTTCTGCAATGCCCAAGGTTCATAATGGATTGGGTATTGGCATTGTTTCAACCTCTTTGGGCATTTTTTCTGACGCCGAAGCTCGTAAAGCGGGTTTGGGCGGCGAATGGATTTGCACTGTATTTTAAATTGTGGAGTTTTGTGCTATGTCCCGCGTTGGAAAGCATCCGGTTATTGTTCCTAAAGATTGCTCTGTTTCCCTGAGTCAGGGGGTTTTGTCCGTCAAGGGTAAGCTGGGTGCTTTGGCCCTGTCTGTCCCTCACGGTGTGGAGGTGGCTATTAACGATAATCTGATTACCGTTAAACCGTCCTCTGCCAGCAAGCAAAGCCGCGCTTTGTGGGGTACCATTCGGGCCCGTATTCAGGGTATGGTCGTGGGAACCACCGTTGGGTTTACAAAGACTTTGGAATTGGTAGGGGTTGGATATCGTGCGGCCCTGAAAGGCAACGCGATTGATCTGCAGCTGGGTTTCAGTCACCCTGTTGTTTTTGATTTGCCTGAGGGTGTGACCGCCAAATGTGAAAAGCCGACGAGCATTCAGTTGCACAGCTATGACAAACAAATTGTCGGTCAGGTTGCGGCCAAAATTCGTTCTCTTCGTTCCCCTGAGCCTTATAAAGGTAAGGGTGTTCGCTATGAAGGTGAGATTGTTTTGCGTAAAGAAGGGAAAAAGAAGTAGGTTTTCATTATGGCTAAAAAAATATCGTCTTTTGAAAAACGTCGCGCTCGTGTTCGCAGTCACTTAAAGACTACGGCTACGGTGCCGCATCGTTTGAGTGTTTACCGCTCGAACACATCTCTTTATGCTCAAGTGATTGATATGACCTCGGGTCAGGTGGTGGCTTCTGCGTGTTCTCGGGATGAAGCGTTTAAAAACAATCAGTCCGCGCCCCAAAAACGTTCTGTGAATGTGGCCTCATGCAAAGAAGTTGGGGTTCTTTTGGCCAAGCGGGCTTTGGAAAAAAACGTAAGCAAGGTGTATTTTGATCGCAGCGGATACCGTTATCACGGACGCGTCAAATCCCTGGCTGAGGGCGCCCGTGAAGGCGGTTTATTATTTTAGGAAAAACGGAAAGCCTTATGGATTACATTGAAAAACTGGTTGCCATTAACCGTGTGGCCAAGGTTGTTAAAGGGGGCCGTAAATTTGCCTTCGCTGCCCTTGTGGTTGTGGGCGATGGTCAAGGCCGCGTGGGTTATGGATCTGGCAAAGCCAAAGAAGTTCCCGAGGCCATGAAAAAGGCCATTGAAAGCGCCAAGAAAAATATGGTTCGCATCAATTTGCGTGAGGGTCGCACCCTGCATCATGATGTTGTGGGTCGCTTTGGGTCGGGCAGAATCACCCTGCGCAGTGCCCCAGCCGGTACAGGGATTATTGCCGGTGGTCCGTCTCGCGCCGTGTTTGAGGCTTTGGGGGTTCACGATGTTGTGGCCAAATCTTTGGGGTCCTCCAACCCTTATAACATGATTCGTGCGACGTTGGCCGGATTGACCGAAACAGCAGCCCCTAAACTGGTGGCGGCCAAACGGGATTTAAAAATTGGTGACTTGGTGCGTCGCCGTGGTGACAACAAAGATCAGCAAGATCAAGATCAGGAGCAAGGTTATGGAAACGACAGCCACGAAGCGTAAAGCTCCGTCATCTGAAAAGAAACAGTCTTCTGCTGTTTCTAAGGGCTCGGCTAAAAAAGCCCTTGCTCAACCTTCAGCTGCCAACCCTTCTTCTGCCCTGCGTTTGACACAGGTTCGCAGTTTTTTTGGCATTTTGCCCAATCAAAAGGCTTGTTTGATTGGTTTGGGATTAAGAAAAATCCATTCCACATCCGTTGTTCAGGACACACCGTCTGTTCGCGGCATGATTACCAAAGTTCGTCATTTAATTCGTGTTGAGGATGGTTCGCTATGCAACTAAACGCTGTTCGGGATAACAAAGGCGCCCGTCGCGGCCTGATGCGCGTGGGTCGTGGTATTGGAAGCGGAAAAGGTAAAACCTGTGGTCGTGGCGGTAAAGGCCAGACCGCCCGTACCGGTGTCGCCATCAATGGGTTTGAAGGGGGCCAAATGCCCTTGCATCGTCGTTTGCCGAAAAAAGGCTTTACGAACATTTTTAAAAAGCAGTACGCTGTTGTGAATGTGGGCACCCTGCAGGCCGCTATCGCCACCGGACGTTTGGATGCGTCTCAGACTGTAACCACCGCTGATCTTGTGCGCTTGGGGATTGCCTCCAAAGCCACCCACGGTCTTCGGGTTTTGAGCCAAGGTGAGATCACAACAAAGATAACCTTGAGCATTCAGGGCGTATCTGAGTCAGCCCTGAAAAAAATCCAGGCTGCTGGCGGATCTGTTGTTATCGAGGCTTTGTCTTAACCTTGAAGGTACGTTTGGGGGGGCTGTTCAAAAGGCCTTTCGTGGGCAGACGGGCCTTACCAAACCAAGGGCAACCCTGTGTGACAGATCGATGTTTTCAAGGTTTATGGTTTCTGATTCGTGGATACATGGGTTTGGATCCAGAATCCAAAAGACCGCCACAGGCGACCCCAAGGACCCTTGAGGCAAGCCCTTGGGTTCGCGCCAATAGAGGCAAACCTCTTGAAATATAACCTGCAATGATCAAAAAATAATTGTTATAGTATTTTCACTTTATTTTCGTACTGGCCTGCGAACGGCGCTTGGCCTCGCTCCGCCAAGCTTGTTCTCGGCTCAGTACCAAAATAAATTAAAAACACTATAATCAAGCGCTTATAAAAATTACTGTTGCCATGAAACGCTCACAAGAAGACCTTGACCGTATCATCCATATGATGAACAATACCCCCAGAACATGCTTGGGCTAGAAAACACTCCAGCAGGCTCTCGACGCCTCTCTCAAAGGTGTTGCACTTCGCAATTACTTTCGGCAACCTCTTAGATTTTTGGGGATTTTATGAAACGTTTTGGCATGCTTTTTTGGCTGTTCGCCTATGGTGTGATTTTGTTTGTTGCCTCGTGTTCCCCTATTATCAAAACCAATGGGGAAATCCTTCCCGAAGACAAAGTTCAATCCCTGCGCGTGGGCGTTCTGAAAAAGGACGACGTGCGATCGTTGTTGGGGACACCCACAACCGTTTCCACCTTTGATCCAAACATCTGGCATTATGTGGGCCAAAAAATTGAACAACAGCCCTTTGGCGGCCCCAAACTGATTGAACAAAAAATCGTGATTGTTTCCTTTGATGATCAAGATGTTTTGGATGCGTTTGTTATGCGGGGCACGGATGCTTACCGCGAAATCAGCTATGAAAGCCAAGCCACACCCACGGCTGGACACAAACTCTCTGCCATTGAACAGTTGCTGGGGAATTATGGCCGTCTTTCGTCTTTGCCAGATGACAAACAGAAAAACAAATAGGATGTCCTAACGATGGCTATGGATGCAGACACTTTAAAAAAAATGATTCTCTCGGCGTTTCCAGACGCTCAGGTTTCCATCGAGGATTTGGCAGGGGACGGGGATCACTATTCTGCCCATGTCATATCGGCGGATTTTGTGGGAAAAACTCGCATTCAGCAGCATCACATGGTGTATCAGGCGCTGCAGGGAAAAATGGGGACCGAGCTTCACGCCCTAGCCCTGAAAACCAGCGTTCCTGAATCATGATTTTGCCTGTTGATGATTTTGTGCCGCTGTGCCGCATTCTGCGACCTCATAGCCTTGGGGGGGATGTGATCATTCATGCCTATCATGATCCCAAAACTCTGATGGGCTATGGCACACTGACAACGGCAACAGGGAATACCTTTATGATCAAAAAAAGCCGACCCCAAGGAAAGGGGTGGGTTTTGCATTTAGAAGGCCTCTCAAATCGCAACGACGCCGAAACCCTGCGCGGTTTTGAGCTGGGCGTTGCCCGCAGCAGGCTGCCGGTTTTAGACGAAGACACATGGTATCACACGGATCTGATCGGATCCGTGGTGGTGGATGAAGACAGCGGAGACATTTTGGGACGGGTGATGGCCGTGCAAAATTACGGGGCTGGTGATTTTTTTGATATTCAAACCCCCACAGGGGGGGAGGTCACCTTGCCGTTGATCAAGGATGCCGTGGTGGACATTCGCCTGCCAGAAAAAAAGATTGTGGCCCGCAGGGGGTTTTGTCTTTAACGCACCCTACAGATAATCCATCACCTGATGCAACCCCGTAATCCAAAAATCCGCCGCTGTGTGTTCGGGTTTTTCGGGGCAAATCAACAGTTTTGTCCCGATACAGGCGGCGCGGGCGGCCTGCATATCCGTTTCTCGATCCCCAATCATTAAAGAGGATTCCGGCGAAAGGCCGTATTTTTCTATACCTTTCAAAATCATCCCTGGGTGGGGCTTGCGATCAAAGGATTCTTTTTTATAAATCCCCAACCCATGATCCGGATGATCTGGACAAAAATAGGTTTCATGCAAAACAATCCCTCTATCTTTGAACTGAAGGTCCATCCACTGGGTAAGGTGATGAAATTGCGCCTCGGTATAATACCCCCGCCCGATGCCGGCCTGATTGGTAACCACAATCAAAACATATCCTAAGGCTTGGGCGGCCCAACAAAGATCAAAAATGCCATCCACAAACACAATCTGGTCAGGACGATGGGCATAATTCACCTCTTCATTAATCACCCCGTCACGATCCAAAAACAAAGCACGATTCATGATCAATACAGCACATTAACTAGACGTGGTCATGGTATAAGACCCTATGGTTTTACAATTCCCGCAAACGGGCTGCCACATCACGCTTTGATCCTGACAGTGATCACAGATCCAGGCATGACGAAGACCATCGTTGTCTGAGGGCTGCAAACGGACAACCTCCGCTTCGTGATAGGCCAGCTTTTCAACAAACCCCAAACTTTCGAAGGCCGAGGCCATCAACCGATGATACAGGGGGGAGTTTTCTTTGATGTCGAGGGATTTGATGGTTTTTGTGCGCTCTTTTTCCGGCAACAATCGCATGATTTGGATCAGAAGCGTTTGCACAAATAAAAATCCTGCGCCTTGGGGTAGGCTTTTTTTCATCAGGGAAAGGGCCTCTCGCCCATCGGTTTCACACAATGACCCCGCATAAAGGGCCCGCATGGAAAGATCGCTGCGATCCCGTTGATAGGCTTTTTTAAAAGCCTCTTGGGCGTGTGATAGGGCGTCCTGATCCTGTTTTTGACTGTCAGTATACACCTGCCACGATTGTTTGGCTTCTGCCGCCGCAATGGCTTTTTCCATACGCAGGCTTTCCTTGGCATCAAAAATCCGACGGTGGCCGCGAAACAGTTGGTTTGCCCCTTCAATATCTCCCGTCACCAAGGCCCGCGCCATCAGGGCCCGAACGGCCCAAGGTTCTTGCCTCTGCTCAACGCTCAGGGTGCTGAGCCACTGAAAAGGATCCTTGATCTGATTATCCGGAAGATGGGTCAACTCACGAATCCCTAGGGCGCTGAGTTTCGGATCAAACATCAAAGCCTGATAGGCTTGACGCGCCCCCTCCATATCCCCCTTCATTTCACAAACACGCCCCTGCAGGTAGGGTAGCAGCGGGTTTTCCTTAAGCGTTTTTTTCAAAACCCCCAAATGACGGTCAGCGCCTTTTTTATCCTGCAACACCACTGCCTGCCAGCATAGGCCCAAGGTGTCCAAAGATTCCTGCGAACGCTGCAACTGGCGGCGCAAACTGCGATGCTGTGACCACGCCATCAGGGATGCAATGCTGCTGAGCACCCCATGGGCCAAAAAAAATAAAATCAGTATAAACGTTAAAGCCACCGACAAAGACATGCTGATTTCATAGCCGGCCAGCAAAATCGTCACCGTATCCGCGGAAAGAAATTGAATCCCAGCCACCAAAACAACCAACAGCAAAAGGGTAATGGCCGTTTTCATGGCGCCCCGTCATGATGAGAGGGAAGAGGATTTTCGGGAATCAAGGGATTCGGTGACGTTATTGTTGGGGATGAAATCGTGTCCGTCATCTGTTGAATCATCTGGCGTGTCATATCCATCCGTGCGGAACGCAGCCACATATAAGCACGCAGCCATGACCCAAAATCTTGTTTCCAGCTTTGCCAGCGGGCATCCTCTGCAAACAGAACCCGACCATCCAATTTTTCCATAAACTCCGCCGCTTCATCCAATCGGCCCTTTCGCAAAGCCGGTAAAATCGTGTTTTGCCACGTATCATAGGCCTCGTTATAGATGCTCACAACCTCAGGCACGGCCGAAGCATCATCGGGATTCAAATCCCCTGGGCCACGAACCGTCACAAAATGGCCCAAAAAACCGGACCAAAACGACGACGGGGCAGGGGAGGAAGACTCACTGGTCCCCACAATGGGTTCAGGCAGCAACACCAACCCTTCGCCTTGGTCCACAAAATGAGCATATGAGGATCGCAAAATCAAAAGATCATCCGTTTTTTTTTCAGGAAAAATGGTTGGCATCAAAACCAACAAAGCATCCACATCCCGTGATGTCAGGGGCTGAGAGGCGAAAAAAAACAACAAATCATCCACAAGCCCCCGAGCCAAAATCAAATCTGTGCCAAGGGATTTTTTGTCTTCAAAAGACGAGGCCCTGTTGGAAAGATCCAAGGACCCCAATAAAGATAAGGATAAGGGGGCAGGGGAATCCCCCTCTGAAGACTGGGGAATACGGTGGGAAAGCTCTGTTAGTAACCCTTCGATACGGTCTAGTTGCAAATGAAAAGGCTCTAAATTCACAGACGGAGGCGGTGCGGGCGGATTCACATTTTGAACAGGAAAAAAATACCCATAATGGGAAAGAGCCATGCCTGCGGCAAAAGCCAACCCAATCCCGAAAAGAACAAACCCTAAGCGCAGCCAAGCAAGCGGCTTTATAAATTTTTTAGGGTGGGTGGATTCGTGAGAAAGAGTCATATTAATGTGTTACCAACTCACTGCCCCCACCAAATCACGCGTCTGGGGAAGATTTATGATAAGATTGAATGCACGCAATCAGAGATGTGGTTGTGGGCTCTAAAGGCACAGTCGTTGATGATTCTGGCATAATTCCCGATCCCGATGCAACATCCTTGCTCAGGCAAAACAGATGCCCCTTAGCATAAAAACGAACAAGACCATGAGAAAAAACAAGACTATCCCAATGCGTCATGCCACGCTGTGAAAAAGAAACATACCCTATGGAATGATCGGGACCCTTCATCAACTGACAGACCGATTCCGGAATCTCCTGAACCAAATTTGTTTTATAAACAATATCTTCGCTATATTTTACACCTAAAACAAAAAGATGATTGCCAAGATTTGGCATTTTTACAACATCGCCTCTGTAATAATGAATGGCCCTAACATCTTTTCGTTTCGTCTGGACCAAATGATCCAAAAAATCTTGGATCGTTAAAAAACACTCGATTTTTCCCTGAAAACCAGAAGCCCTAAGGGCATTCTGTGTTTCTTCGCCAATCACGAAACAGTGCGCCTTTTCCATCTGACGCATAACAGGAGAAACAGCGCGAACCCCAGCACGACTGGAAAAAAGCAAAGCACTGGATGAAGAGGGGCGTTTTTTAGGAACCACAAATTCATAATTAAAAATAGGGGCATAATATAGGGGAGAAAATTTTTTCTCTAAAAACAGATCCAAAACCCCATAATCGCGCTTTTCCCTAAGAATCACTAACCTTAGATTGGCTTCAGTCATCATAATTCTGGCCTTGATTTCTGTTTTAAAGACGGCTAAACCATGTCCCATCTGTCAATCATAAACGAATGGATGATAAATCATGGATATCTTTGGACGCGTCAAGAAAATTGTTGTTGATCACTTGGGGGTCGATGAAAGCAAAGTGGTCGCTGGTGCGAGTTTTATGGATGACCTTGGGGCCGACAGTCTGGACACCGTAGAATTGGTCATGGCGTTCGAGGAAGAGTTCGGCGTTGAAATTCCTGATGACGCTGCGGAAAAAATTCAAACCGTTCAAGACGCCATTTCTTTTATTGAGCAAAATGCTGCCGCTGCTTAAGGCTTGGCCTCGCTCTTTGACATCCCCGTCTGACTTCATCCGAGGATAGTTATGGCAGAATCCTTTCGTTTGCGCCGTGTTGTTGTGACGGGAATGGGCCTTGTGTCCCCTTTTGGTGCGGGGGTCCAAAAGACCTGGCCTCTTCTGATTTCCGGACAATCCGCATTGCGTCCTATTTTGGGCTTCACAACGGATGATCTTCCCTGCCGGATTGCCGGACAATTGATGCATCACCCTGATCTTTTTGATCCTGCTGACTATATTAGTGAAAAAGATCGGCGGCGCATGGATGATTTCATTCTGTACGCCATGCTCGCGGCCGATGAAGCCATTGCCCATGCGGGTTGGGTGCCCCAAAATGATCACGATGCTGACCAGACGGGTGTCATGATTGGCTCGGGCATTGGGGGATTGCCTGAGATTGAACGATCTTCTCTTTTGCTTGCTGAACGGGGACCACGCAGAGTCAGCCCATTCTTTATCCCCTCAAGCCTGATCAATCTGGCCAGTGGGCAAATTTCCATTAAACACGGTTTTCGTGGCCCTAATCATGCTGTCGTTACGGCCTGTGCCTCTGGCAGTCATGCCATCGGCGATGCTGCACGGTTGATTCAAATGGGTGATGCGGATGTTATGGTGGCAGGCGGGGCAGAGGCCGCCATCTGTCGCGTCGGCATGGCAGGATTTGCGGCCGCAAAGGCCCTGTCCACCGGTTATAACGATACCCCTGAAAAGGCCTCTCGCCCTTGGGATCGTGGACGGGACGGCTTTGTTATGGGCGAGGGTGCAGGCATTCTGGTTTTGGAAGAGCTGGAGCACGCCCGCGCCCGCGGCGCTAAAATCTATGCAGAACTGACGGGTTATGGATTGTCGGGTGATGCCCACCATATCACAGCCCCTGCTGAAGATGGCGACGGCGCTTATCGATGCATGCGCATGGCCTTAAAGCGGGCCGCTCTGCCTGTTGAAGCCATCGACTATATCAACGCCCATGGAACGTCTACCCCTGCGGGTGATGTCATTGAAGTGCGGGCCGTCAAAAAACTGTTTGGGGATCATGCCTATAAAGTTGCCATGTCCTCCACAAAATCGGCCATTGGTCACCTGTTGGGGGCCGCGGGGGCTGTGGAGGCTGTGTTTTCCATTCTGGCTTTAAACCATAATGTGATTCCCCCCACATTGAATCTCGACGATCCTGACGAAGAATGTGATCTCAATTTCGTTCCTCATCAAGCCCAAGAAAAAGTTTTGACCCATGTTCTTTCCAATTCCTTTGGGTTTGGTGGAACAAATGCGTCCCTTGTTTTTTCAAAAATTTAAAAGAAACCGTCTTTCGGGGATTTTTTATGATTCATCCCATCGTTCAGCGTCTTGAATCCTTGGGAATTACGCTACCAGACCCCGCATCGGTGGCGGGAAATTATGTGCCCTTTGTCGTGGCAGGACCCCTTCTTTCGGTTTCAGGACAGCTTCCCCTTCAGGACGGGGGACAGATTCTTCAAGGATGTTTGGGAAAATCCCTATCAGAAGACCAGGGTTATGAGGCTGCCCGTCTCTGTGGGCTCCATGTTTTGGGTCAGGTCAGAAGTGCTTTGCATGGCCATTGGTCCCGTCTTTTGCGCTGTGTTCAGCTTTCTGTTTTTGTGAATGCAGGCCCTGATTTTCTGAATCATCCTGCTGTGGCCAACGGGGCTTCGGACCTGATGGTTGAAATCTTGGGGCCGGAAATCGGTCGTCATAGCCGCGCGGCCATTGGCTGCGCCTCCCTGCCCAAAGGGGCATGCGTTGAGGTCGGTGCGACGTTTTGGATCGAGACCTAACATATGGCCACCCCTGATCAAAAACTTCTGTTGGAATTATGCCACGATATGATGGGGGGATTGGTCAAAGATCATTTGCCCGATTTAACCATTCGGCAATTAAACCTGCTTTTGGCCGTCTATTTAAAGGCTGGCCCCCATACGGTGCGCAGTCTCTCGTCCCATTTGGGGATTGCCAAACCCGCCATCACGCGGGCCATCGATAAACTTCAGGATCTGGGCTTTGTTAAGCGCAAACCCGACCCCGAGGATGGACGCAGCGTCCTTGTCCAACGCACCATCAATGGTTCTGTGTATTTGGCGGATATGGGTGAAAAATTTTCCCTTGCTGCAGAAAACGTCTTTGGGGGGAAAGAAGACGTCGGCCTGTCTTAAAGGTATAGGGCCCTGTCATTGCATGACGCCTGCTCAATGGCCCAAGACATGTACGCCAAAACGAATGTCATCTTGCTGTTAGGGGCAATCTAGGCTATAGGATCTTTATGGAAAAATTTCTTCAACCTCTGTCGTTTTTATCGTTATGAATACTCATTTTGCCATTATCGGTCACGTCGACCACGGAAAATCTACCCTAGTGGGCAGGTTGATTTATGAAACAGGCAACCTGAAAGACGGGAAGATGGAGGCCATTCAGGCCATGTGCAAACGACGGGGTATGCCGTTTGAATGGGCCTTTGTGATGGATGGGCTAAAGGCCGAGCGGGATCAAGGCATTACCATTGATACGGCCCATATTCCGCTAAAAATCGGCGATGACACCCACACCATTATTGATGCCCCAGGCCACCGCGAATTTATTAAAAACATGATCACGGGCGCGGCCAATGCCGATGCCGCCCTGCTGCTCATTGATGCCAGCGAGGGGATTCAGGAACAGTCTAAGCGCCATGCGGCCTTGGCTCAGCTGCTGAATATCAAGCAGTTGATTGTTGTGATCAACAAAATGGACTTGGTGGACTATAGCGAAGCCGCCTACGAGCGGCTATGCACCGATTACAGAGCCTATCTGGCCAGCCTTCATTTAGAAGCGCGGGCTATGATTCCTATATCAGCCCGTAATGGCGAGAATTTAAAGGATCCAGCCCCCTCTATGCCATGGTACGATGGACCCACGGTGGTTCAAGCGATGATCCAGTGTTCAGCGCGTCAATCTCTGGTCAATTTGCCCCTGCGTTTTCCTGTCCAAGATGTTTATAAATTGGATCACCGCCGGATTATTGCTGGACGCCTTGAAAGCGGCCGTCTGCGCGTAGGGGATACCATCGTCATTAGTCCCACAGGAAAAACAACACAAATTAAATCGATTGAGGCTTTTCCTGAACCCGAAACCCCCATTTTGGCCGCCAAGGCGGGTCAATCGGTGGCCATCACGTTAAACGAACAGCTTTTTATTGAACGTGGTCAGGTCATCGCCCATCCTGAGCATGCCCCCTTTGAAACCAATGTTTTTCGGGCCCGTCTGTTTTGGCTGGGCAATCAATCGGCCAGAGTCGGGGCCACCTACAAACTAAAGGTGCACACCCATGCTCTGCCTGCCCGTATCGAAGCCATTGAGCGCGTTGTGGATATGGGAAACCTGTCTGAACAATCCACAACAGAGATTCCCCGTCATGCCATTGCGGATGTTCTGATTCGCACGCATACAAAAATCGCTCTGGATGATTTCCGCGCCCACGATACCATGGGACGTTTTGTTTTGGTGGATGGCTATGACATTGCCGGCGGTGGGGTCATTAGTACGGAAGGGTTCCCCAACCAGCGCAGCCATGATCTTCACAACCCCTATCTAACCCCTGTAGAACACAAGGTGGAACTGCCCCACCGCGAAGCCCAAAACAACCACCGCGCAGGCATTTTGTTTTTTACGGGTCTTTCAGGATCAGGGAAGACAACCCTCTCTCTGGCTCTGGAAAAAGCCATGTTTCAAAAAGGATACCGCGTTTACGTTTTGGATGGGGACAACATTCGCCGGCACCTGTCATCGGATCTTGGCTTTTCCCCCGATGATCGTCAGGAAAACCTTCGCCGTGTGGCAGAGGTGTCTCGATTGTTTGCCGAGGCTGGTGTGTTGGTCATCACAGCGTTTATTGCCCCTTATTTAACAGATCGGTCCCGTGTTCGGGAGATCGCTGGAACATTGCCGTTTCATGAGGTTTATATCAAAGCGGATCTGGCCACCTGTGAATCACGGGATCCCAAGGGGCTTTATAAAAAAGCTAGGTCTGGGGAAATTCCTGAATTTACAGGTGTTTCAGCCCCATATGAACCGCCTCAATCCCCCGATTTGGTGATTGATACAGAGTCTTTATCCCCCGAGGAAGCCCTTGAAATCCTCGTGCGTTATGTTGAGGACCATTTTGCCCTTGATACCAAAGTTTGGGGATATAGCATTTAATCCCTTGGGAAAGCATGGTTTGTCTGCGCATTTTTTTATGGTTTTTGATGTTTGGTTTGATCCCCCCTATGGGGGACGCTTTTTCTGAACCTCCAAAACCCCCTAAAAAACGGGCAACCTTAGAAATTTTTGAAAACGACCCGTTGGTTTTTGGAACGGTCCTTGCCATCAGGGGGCCGGCCAAAATTATTGTTTATCCCAATGGGAAGCGGGACGTTATCGGGGATATTGATCTTAAACCCAATGATCTTTATAGCCCTGCTCGCCTCGCCATTACGGGTGATCGCAACACCCAGGTTGATTTATTTTTGGATCCCAAGGTTTCTCTCTTGCCCACCAACACCCCACAAAGTCCCAAAACCATTGCCGCATCGGTAGGGAACTTTGTTCTGTTTAGCACAAAAATTTCAAAAGTTAGTGACGTTGCACGGCTGAATTATTTTGGCATGGATACCCTGTTGATCGGGGCTACGCTGTCTTTATCCCCAGAATCTTCTGCGGGAACGTACCTATTAAAACTTTCTCCCCCTTTGGATTATCATGATCGCGGAAACAACACCATCGCACCCTAAAGGTTTTGGTGAGATTTTTGAGTTATATTCAAAGAATGGTTTTTCAAACTTTATTTTTTCGGAATACTTTTTATGGTTCGTTTTCTTGTTTTTATGTCTATTTTTTTGTTGGGATTTGTTCTAACCGCGTGGGCGTCCATTGGATTGCCGCATCAGGAACTTTCTGTTTCTGAAAAAACACAGACAACACAAAAGAAAAATACGACGCCCACAATCAAAAAACCCCAACGTATCGATCGGGCAGGGATCTATACCATGGACGCCCTGATGGATTTGAACATTGCGCCGCCCCGTGGGCAAAAGGTTTTTAATAGCAATGAAATATCCTTTGATACCCCATCCGCCTATGTGGGAAAAATTGAGGCCTTGCAAAGATTTTTAGAAAAATCACGTGTGGCCTTTGAGCAAACCATCATCCTATCTGACGATTCACAGGACGAATCCCCCTTCAACCAATGGCAGGTTTTTTTGAAAAAAGCGGCCTATCTGTCTCAGAAAGCCCAGATCGAAGCCGTTCAAGCCTTTGTCAATCGCACGCCCTATCATCACGACAGTGACTCTACCAGATCGGGGGATACATGGAAAGATCCCGAAGATTTTTTGACGTTTGGGGGTGACAGTGAAGATTTTGCCCTTGTAAAATATATCAGCCTCAGGCTTTTGGGCATTTCTCCCGAACGGTTGCGGATTGCCATTGTGTTTGATCAGGAAAAAAGCATTTATAGGGCGGTTACCCTCGTTTATGCCAACACGGACGTTTTGGTGCTGAATGAAACCAAAAATGACATTAGCGTTTCTCGGGATATGCCCCATCTTGTTCCCGTCTATTCTTTTAATGAAAACCATATTTGGTACCACTGGAAAAAAGACGGCCGGCCCCCTGCGCAGTTTCTGCAAACGGATATGCAAAAACAGTATCCCGTTTTCCCTTAAGGTTTATCCCATTTTATCCACACGGATTGCATGACGCCCCCCCTCAAAAGAGGTTTTAAGAAAGGTTAGCGTCGCATCCATAGCCACAGCCATGCCCACAAAACCAGAACCCAAAACCAGAACATTCGCATCATTATGCAAACGGGCCAGTCTGGCCGACAAGTGATCGTGACACAAGGCTGCCCGCAAATGGCGGTAACGATTGGCGGCAATGGAAATACCAATGCCACTGCCACAAATCAGGATGCCTCTGTCTTTGGGTTTATTCACCAAAGCCTCTGCCATAGCCGCGGCAATATCGGGATAATCCACGGCCGTTTCGGTGTGGGTGCCCAAATCGGCAACGCTATAGCCTTGCTGTGTTAATTCTTCTCTTAAGTACGCTTTTAAGGTCAGGCCCCGATGATCCGAGGCAATTAAAACATGGGATGTCATGGCACCAGTCCTACTTTTCCTTAACCGCAACGTCAAACCGTTGCATTACAGGGTTGGCGAGCACATCACGGCCCAAACGCTCCCCAATGGCCAAGGCTTCGTCAGCATCATGGGTCAGAATATCAAAAACAAACTGACGTTTTTGGGTCAGATTTTGAACTTGGGTTTCCCCCAAATTATGAACGGCTTGCAACACCGCCTGACTTTCTGGATCTAAAATCCCAGATTTTAAAAAAACGGTTACAGTAACCTGCACGGTAGGGCTCCTTTAAAAAAACAAGATAAAAAACGATTACGGTGTTTCAGGGTCCTCATCAGGGCTGATCACAGGATCCATGCGCCCCAAAACCACACCATCGGGCAAAACGCCCAGACGGCGAGCCACTTCTTGATACGACTCCTTGACTTGACCCATATCGCGGCGAAAGCGGTCTTTGTCTAAAACCTCATTGGTGATGGCATCCCATAGGCGACAACTGTCAGGGCTGATTTCATCGGCCAAAATAATTTGAACATCATCGTCATCGGGCCCATGCAGGCGACCAAATTCTATTTTAAAATCCACCAGTTTCAGGGACACACCCGCCATCAAGCCCGAGAGAAAATCGTTGATCCGAAGGGCCATGGTGATCATGGCGTTCAGCTCAAACGTGTTGGCCCATTCAAAAATTAGGATATGCTCATCACTGACCAGCGGGTCATCCAAATCATCGTTTTTATAATAATACTCTATCAGGGGGCGGGGCAGGGGCTTGCCTTCCTCCAGACCCAACCGCTTGCATAAACTGCCGGCTGCGATGTTGCGCACCACAACCTCCAGCGGGATCATTTGGGTTTCATGAATCAGCTGCTCGCGCATATTCATGCGCTTAATAAAGTGGGTGGGGATACCGATATCCCCGAGTTTCTGCATAATATGGCTGGAAATGAAGTTGTTGATGACCCCTTTACCCTCAATCACATCAAATTTTTTGCGGTTAAAGGCGGTGGTGTCATCCTTAAAATACTGCACCAACGTACCAGGGGCCTGGCCACGGTAGAGGATTTTGGCCTTGCCTTCATAAACTTTTTGCCTGCGTGTCATGGGATATACCGCCAAAAAAGTTCCTTTTTAAGAAACATTGAAAACCTAGCTTTTCTTATACGCTTTTTTTAGGGGTCTGGCTAACGTTTTATCAAAATCATAATCTATCGTCTCAACTGCACCAAAATCGGGGGCGTTAGGGCGGCGTTGGGGGTATCATTCATCATCACCTGATGGATGCGATTGATGGCGGCTTGGTTTAATTTGACGCCCACACCCCAAGCATCGCCGTTTTGCCATTCGCGCTGGCTGGAAATCACGCCCACCATGGCAAAGGTATCATATAGGGGGTCATAGGCAAAAATCGGGCCGCCAGAGGTCCCCTCAAACGACAGGGCCCCATGTTCAAACTGATTGCCTTTGCCTGGGGACTCGGCATTGCGATAGGTTAAGGTTGTGCTGCGATACAGCTTGCCGTCTTCGCCCAAGGGGGGTTTGACCGGATAACCCGAAACGGTCAGGGCCATGGCAGAGCGCACATCGCTGGGATGAAAATGGGCATCTGTCACCAAAGCCACAGGCACGCTGCCCCATTTTTTCCAAAAGGCATCTCCGTAGGGGGCCGATTCTAAATGCACGAGCGCCACATCTTCGTTATTATCCAGTGCTGGCCCCGAAGAGCGCATATATTCCACAGAGGCAATTGTAACGGGGGGATAGGGGATTTGTGATCCGTTGCGGGCGGCAAAAAATTTGCCGTCTTGGTAATAGCCCTGAGCTGCATCATAAAAACAATGGGCGGCCGTTAACACCACTTTGGGGGCGATCATGGTGCCGGTGCATCCATTGTATTGCGCCACACCAAAGCGAATTTGCAGCTGCCCCACGTACATCCATGGATACGTCAGGGTGTCTGCAACGGGGTCCATGGCAGGGGCTTTGGGGGTTGAATTTTCCTGCAAGACAGGGCCCATATCGCCGTAGCGGGCCTGATCCCGATAGCCGTCCTCGGCCCGTTGATAGGTGCTGAGCAAGGCATAGCGCAGGGCATCGTCCAGTCGAATGGACAGGGGTTTTCCCTCCTCGGCCAACGCAAAAGACGCTTGCGTCACAACACAAAGCACCGTAAAAAAAAGATTCTTAAAAAAAGGGCGCATAACAACAGTGGTCTTTGTTTACCCCTAAGAGTAGGTCATGTTTATTTAAAAAGCAAGGATTTTTCCATGCCCCTTATCCTCCTTCGTCATGGTCAAAGTGTTTGGAATCTGGAAAACCGCTTTACGGGTTGGGTGGATGTGGACCTGACGGATCAGGGAAAAGCTGAGGCCCAAAAGGCAGGACAAGCCCTGAAATCTGTGGGGGTGATGCCGGATGTGGTGTTTGTCTCGCCCCTGAAACGGGCTAGGGAAACCTGCCAGCGGGCGCTCTCAGAGCTGGGCTGTTCGGTCACCCCCCAAGAGTCGCCAGAAATGATTGAGCGGTTTTACGGTGCCCTGACCGGATTGAACAAAGAAGAAACGGCAGAGGCCCACGGCGCGGATCAGGTGCATACATGGCGCCGCAGTTACGATCAGGCCCCACCGGATTTGCAGGAAAGCCATGATTATCATCCTGCCAACAACCCGTTGTTTGAAAACTTTCCTTTCCGTTTGCCGGCCACGGAAAGCCTAAAGGACGTTGTGGATCGGGTGGATCCTTTTTATCGCAATATTCTCTCTCCCTTGCTGGCGCAGAACAAAACGGTGTTGATTGTGGCCCATGGCAACAGCATTCGGGCCCTGATCAAACTGATGGCGGGTCTGTCTGATCAAAAAATTGAGTCCGTGGAAATCCCCACCGGCCGTCCCGTGATGTTGACCCCAGAGGGCCAACATTGGAATTACAAAATTTTGCCATCATCATGACCCTTGCCTTTCAAGACATCATCCTGACATTACAGCAATTCTGGTCGCGCCAAGGGTGTGTTTTGCTGCAGCCCTATGACAAAGAAATGGGTGCGGGGACGTTTCATCCGGCAACGGCGTTAAAATGTTTGGGGCCGGATCCATGGTGCGCCGCGTATCCCCAGCCCTGTCGCCGCCCCACCGATGGCCGCTATGGCAACAATCCCAACCGGTTGCAGCATTATTACCAGTTTCAGGTGATTTTAAAACCCAGCCCCGATGATGTTCAGGCGTTGTATCTGTCCAGTCTGGATGCCATCGGGTTATCCCGGAACGATCATGACATTCGCTTTGTTGAGGATGATTGGGAAAGCCCCACCCTGGGCGCGGCAGGTTTGGGATGGGAAGTTTGGTGTGACGGTATGGAAATCACCCAGTTTACCTATTTTCAGCAGATGGGGGGCATTCCCTGTGACCCTGTTTCTGTGGAATTGACCTATGGGCTAGAGCGGCTGGCCATGTACATTCAGGGCCGCGAAAACGTTTATGATTTGGCATTTAATGATGCATCATCCCGTTATCCCATGACCTACGGTGATGTATTTTTGGCCAACGAACGGCAGCAGTCGGCGTATAATTTTGAGGCTGCGGATACCTTGGCCTTAAAAAACGCCTTTGAAACGGCAGAAAGGGAATGCCCCCGTCTGCTCGCGCTGGGATTGATCTTGCCGGCCTATGAACAGGCCATTGGGGCCAGTCATCTGTTTAACCTGATGGATGCGCGGGGCATGATTGGGGTGAATGAACGGGCACGGACCATCGGCCGCATTCGGGCTTTGGCCAAGGCCTGCTGTGAAGCGTATACACAACCCCAGACAGAAGGGGAAAACGCCTGATGGTTGATTTTCTGCTCGAATTAAACAGCGAAGAAATTCCCGCCCGTTTTTTGGTGGAGGATGTTCGGCGGGATGTATTGTTCAGGGATTTTCTGGCCAAGTTTGGCTTTGCTGATGCCTCTTTTCGCTCTTTTGATGCCCCCCGTCGCATTGGCTTTTTGGTGAGCGGTTTGCCCGCAACCCTGCCCGCCCGATCCGAAGAAATCCGCGGCCCCAAAACCACCGCCCCCGCCGATGTTGTGGCCAAGTTTCAAGAGCGATATGCCACGGCCACCTTTTCCATTGCGGAAACACCCAAAGGCACGTTTCACATCGCCACAGTCACAACGCCGCCCATCCCCTTGGCCCAGGCCTTGGCCCCCGCCATTGCTGATTTTATCATGACCTATCCTTGGCCAAAATCCATGACATGGGGCGATACGACGCTGCGATGGGTGCGGCCCCTGCGCCGGATTGTGGCCATGGTGGATGATCAGGTTTTGCCCGGGGGATTGTTTTTGGGACATGGAAACCACGCCCCCCAGTACGTTACCGACACAACGGGGCCACGGATTCTGCTCTATAGCAACCTGTCGCTGGGGCGTTTGGGATTAAACGGGGCGCCGGATGTTCCGGTGACGCCGGCGACGTATCAGCATGCTTTGGAAAACCAAGGTATTTTGGCCTACTCCTCGGATCGTTACAGTCAAATGGTCCAAAAGATTGTCGATCTTTGTAAAGAAAACCATGTTCCCTTGCCAGAGGGGTTTCCTATGGATCCCATGGATATTTTGCTTGATATACATGTCAGCAAGCTCGTTGATTACCCCGCCCCCTTCATCGGCCGCATTGATGCGGAGTTTATGCACCTGCCGGCGCCGATTATTAAAACGGTGATGGCGGTGCATCAGAAATACTTTGCCACGCAGCATTCGGATGGGGCCTTGGCCCCCTATTTTGTGGGGGTGGCTAACCGTGTTGATCCCGACGTTCCCCAAGGCATCATTCATGGGAACGAGCGCGTTTTGCGGGCCCGCCTGTCCGATGCCGCGTTTTTTTGGGAAACGGATTTAAAACAACCGCTGGAATCCTATAACGACCATCTAAAAGCCCGCACCTTTCATGCGGGCTTGGCGGCGTTCGGGCTGGATGCAACGGTTTATGGAAAGGTTCAGCGGATGCTGGCCCTCGCCCCTGTGGTGGCGGGTTTGGTTCGGGGGGTAGACCTTCCCAAACTCTTGCGGGCGGTGAGCCTATCCAAGGCCGATCTGGCCACAGGCATGGTGGGGGAATTTCCGGAATTACAGGGACAAGTGGGGTCGTTTTACGCCCATCATCAGGGGGAAGACGCGGAGATCGTGGCCGCCATGCGGGCCCAGTACCTGTGGGGGGATGCGTTTCCCAACACCGAGGCATTATCTTTGGCGTTGGCCTTGGTGGACCGTCTGGATAGCTTGCTCAGCTTTTTTGCCGCCGGTGAAAAAACCACGGGCAGTAAGGACCCTTATGGCCTGCGCCGCTTGGCGTACGGGATTGTGGGGTTGGTTCTGGATAATCCCCATATCCCCTCGTTTGATGTGGACTCTGTGAAAAACATCGCGGTGACCCATCATTATCCTGAAGCACACAAGCCCTTTTCAGAATCTGTCTTTCAGGATGTTCAGGCGTTTCTTTTGGACAAGACCATCACGTTTTTAACAGAAAACGCCGATATTCCGGTGGAGATCATCAGGACCGTTGTGCCCCAAGACACTTCTCAAGGCACCTCTGTGGACCTCGCGCTGCTCGCCATTAAAGCCAAGGCCCTAGCGGATTTCCCGCACCGAGAGACCCTGCAGGCCACTATCATTCGCCTCAAGGGCTTGGGCGGTGATGAAACATCCCCCGTGGATGAAGCCTTATTAAATGACCCGCTGGAAAAACAGGTTTACCAAGGGATGCAGTCCCTCCCCCCCCTTGCCTTGCCCGTCACGCCAGAAAAAGAAACCCTGCGCCTGCATGCCTTGGTCACATTATCCCAATCTGTGAATGCCATGCTGGATGCCCTGCGGATCAACGATCCCGTGTATGGCGTGAACCGCCGCGCCTTGGTGCGGGCGTTGTTGGGGCGGTATACATCATAGCACCCTACAACCTCGGCAACGTCACCCCCGTTTGGCCCATGTATTTGCCGCAGCGGTCCGCATAGGTCACCTCGCAGGGGGAATCGCCTTTTAGGAAAAGAAACTGGCAGATGCCCTCGTTGGCATAAATTTTGGCCGGCAGGGGTGTTGTGTTGGAAATTTCTATGGTGACGTGACCTTCCCAGCCAGGCTCCAGCGGGGTGACATTCACAATAATCCCGCAGCGGGCATATGTGGATTTGCCTAGGCAAATCACCAAAACATCGCTGGGAATGCGAAAATACTCCACCGTCCGCGCCAAGGCAAAGCTGTTGGGGGGGACAATACAAACCTCTTTTTTGCGATCCACAAAGGATGTGTGGGAAAAATCCTTCGGATCAATGGTGGCCGCATCCACGTTGGTAAAAATTTTAAAGTCATCGGCCACACGGGCATCATACCCATAGGAGGATAAGCCATAGGAAATCACGCCAGAGCGCGTCTGTTTTTCCACAAAGGGCGTGATCATGTTGTTGTTTTGGGCTTGGGTGCGAATCCAATGATCGGGAAGAATGCTCATGATCGCCTCGGCTGAGAAGGTGTTGTGATGGACGTGGGGGCGGAGGGCGCCGGTTCAGGGGACGGCGCAGCGGACCCCTTTTTACGGCGGCGCAGATTGTGTCGCAAAGCGGCGGCGAGTTGTTCGGGTGTAGATTTGGCCATAACAATAAAAATTTTAAGCGTGATTCGAGAGAGGATTCAACAAAATCTCTTGCAGGTGTAAGGGGTTTTTGATAAGAAGGCAATCCCTGTGTTGCGCTGAGGCGGGTGAATTGTAACATTCACGGGCATGCCCAGCCAACCTTAACCTGAAAAACGACCCGAGGATCAAATGCCCAAATTGAAAACCAAAAGCAGCGCCAAAAAGCGCTTTAAAGTCACAGGAACCGGCAAAATCACCGCCTATCCTGCCAACAAGAGTCACAATCTGCGTCGTCGCTCTTCGAAAATGAAACGTCAAACGCGCGAAAATATGGTGCTGAAGGATTGCGATGCCAAAATCGTTCGTCCTTTCTTGCCCTATCTATAATCGCTGAATTCAGGAGACTCTTGTCATGGCCCATGTCAAACGCGGTACCACCACCCATGCCCGCCACAAAAAGGTGATGAAGGCAGCCAAAGGATACTATGGCCGCCGCAAAAATTGTTTCAGAACAGCTGTTCAGGCAGTTGAAAAAGCCGGCCAGTACGCCTACCGCGACCGTCGCAACAAAAAACGGACCTTCCGCAGCCTGTGGATCCAGCGGATCAATGCGGCTGTTCGGGCTCAGGGTCTGAAATACTCTGATTTTATTGCGGGACTCAAGGCCGCCAATGTGGTCATGGACCGCAAGGCCCTTTCCGAGCTGGCCATTCACAATCCAGAGGCGTTCTCTCATGTTGTGGAAACAGCGTTAAAAGCCCTTGATGCCAAGTCTACACCTGCTGCGGCCTAATGCTGGGGGATCTTTCCGGTTTACGGGATCGTATTCTGGCTGACTTGGCCGCTGCGTCTACGTTGGAGGCGCTAGAGGCCCTGCGGGTCTCTGCCTTGGGCAAAAAAGGATCCCTAACCGCGGTCTTTTCTGCCCTGCGGGACCTTTCACCAGAGGACAAACGCACGGCGGGCCAAGAGGTTAATGCGGTTAAGCTGGTTATCGAAGATGCCTTGGCCCATCGCACGCAGGTTTTAAAAGACCACGCCCTGCAACAGCAGATCAAAACCCAGACCCTGGACATGACCCTGCCCCCCACCACAGTGGGGTTGGGGCGTCGTCATCCGCTCAGCCGTACGCTGGATGATATTGTGGCCCTGTTTGCCCGCCAAGGGTTTGTCCTGCACCATGGACCGGATGTTGAGGATGACGAGCATAATTTCGGCGCCCTGAATTTCCCCGCCCATCACCCCGCGCGTCAGATGCATGATACCTTTTATGTGGATCAAACGGATGCCCATGGTAACCCCATGCTGCTGCGCACGCATACGTCGTGCGTGCAAATTCATGCCCTGAAAGGGGCCACGTTGCCGGCGCGTATTTTGGCTGCGGGCCGGACCTATCGCTGCGATTCCGATCAAACCCACACCCCCATGTTTCATCAGGTTGAGGGGGTTGTCATCGAAGATGGCATCACCATGGGCCATCTCAGGGGGTGTCTGGAAACCTTTTTGGCGGATTTTTTCGAACGTGATCGGGTGGACATCCGGTTCCGTCCCAGCTATTTCCCATTTACCGAGCCCTCTGCCGAGGTTGACATTCGCTGTCGCCGCGACGCCAATGGTATCGTGATTGGGGAAGGCGACGACTGGCTGGAGGTCCTAGGCTGCGGCATGATTCACCCCAACGTGCTGTCCGCCTGCGGCGTGGATCCCGCCCGTCATCAGGGCTTTGCCTTTGGTCTGGGCGTTGAACGTCTGGCCATGCTGAAATACGGCATCAGCGATTTGCGCATGTTTTTCCAAAACGATGGCCGGTGGTTGGGGCATTATGGGTTTGTGTCGTAAGGACCCTTTTGAACACCTCGCACATCACCCCCACCCTCTGTGAAACCCCCTAAAAATCACCCATAAAAACCCCCTTGGCAGGCGGGGCAAAATCGGTTAGAATCTAAGGAAGATTTGATTGAGTTTTTTGGCCATTGGAGTTCACATTTTATGTTGCCCTTTGCCGCTGTAGGTTTTTTGGCAGCTTTGGCCATGTCTGGCGGCGCTGCGCACAGCTTAGAAAGCAGCAAGGAATCTTTATCTAGGCCTCAGCGTGTTGCTCTAAGTGTACTGTCAATTCCTTTTGAGGCCCTTATAGAAGCGCCCATCGAACAAATATTAGGGGTAAATACTAAAAGTGGAAAATTTGGTGGTACAAATGTTTTTACAGGTACAGCCCCGCAATTTTTAACAAATGCTTTGGAGACCTTCAGAACAACGATGCTACCAAATAATCATGGGACTGATGGTATCGGGTTTCCAAATACTTCATCATTGACCCTAAACACTAATGGGCTGAAGGATTCATCCAAAGCCTTTAAATTTTTATCGGAATGGCTGCTTCTTACGCTTAGTGGCGGGGCTAATCTGATACGCATAACAACGCCAGCTCAACAAAAAGAAGAAATAAACAAAATCACACGTATGGTTACTGGTATTGCCGATTTTTTTCGCTGGAATTTAGACACTCTTATTGCTAACCCTGCTTTTCAATCTGTAACAGCTAGGGGCTAGGCTGGCGCCTAAAACTAACAACGCTGTGTAACAACCCCCTATCCCCCCCCTAAAAAATGTGCTAAGGTGGCGTCCGTTTGGATGGAGAGAGCGACAAAAACCATGTCTGTTTTGGATCGGCTGAAAGGATTGTTCGGGGGATCCTCTGAACGGGTTGATGGAAACGATATCCCCTTGGCCACGGCCGTCATTTTGCTGGAATTATCCCTGAGTGATGAAGGTCTGGATTCGGTGGAAATGAAAACCATCGTTGATCTGTTGTCCAAAAAATTTGGATGCACGCTGGCCGAGGCCCACGTGTTAATTCAACAGGCCGAAGAAAAACTGGACGGCCGCGACCATTTTTATCAATGCACCAAGATTCTGAAAAATCATCTGGACGAACGCGGCCGCGAAGGCATCATGGAAATGCTGTGGACACTGGTTTGCGTCAACGACCGAATTGATGATCATGAATCCGCCCTGATGCGAAAAATTGCCGGTATGCTGTATGTTTCCGACAAACGATCCGGCGAAATCCGCCAGAGTGTTTTGGCCATGGCGGCGCTGGGCAAGCCCTCTTAATGTTTATGATCTAACGAAAGAAAGGTAAACTCTATGACCTTTGTCGTCACTGAAGACTGTATCCGCTGCAAATATATGGACTGCGTCGAGGTATGCCCCGTGGATTGCTTTCACGAAGGCATCAACATGCTGGTCATTGATCCAGAAGAGTGCATTGACTGCGGCGTGTGCGAACCCGAATGCCCCGCCGAAGCCATTTTGCCCGACACCGACGACAGGGCAGAGGCATGGCTGGACCTGAATCGAACCTACGCCGCCCAATGGCCCACCATCACCCAAAAGGGGGAACGTCCCGATGATGCCGACGCATGGAAAGGCGTGCCGGACAAATTCCAAGAGCACTTTGATGAAGGGGCAGGGGAGGGGTCATAGGCCAAAACCACGTTTTTCTGTGACCGATGTAACATTTGGCACAGACCAATTTTTTTTCTTCGTTCATAATGATAACAACAAACCAGAGGACAGACCATGGCTCAGGCACACTACAAAAACGGTGATTATGTTGTTTACCCTACCCACGGCGTGGGACAAGTAAAAGGCATTGAAAAACAACAGGTTGCCGGAACATCGGTGGATTTAATCGTTATTCACTTTACCCACGACCGCATGGTGCTGCGTTTGCCCATGCACCGCCTAGAAAGTTCAGGCCTGCGCCCTGTATGCACCGAAGATAAAATGAATCTGGCCCTGAAAAAACTCAAAGGCCGATCCCGCGTGAAAAAAACCATGTGGTCCCGCCGCGCCCAAGAATATGAAATGAAAATCAATTCCGGTGACCCCGCCGCCATTGCCGAGGTTGTTCGGGATCTGTATAAAAATTCCCAGCAGCCGGATCAGTCCTATAGCGAACGCCAGATTTACCGCACCGCGCTGGACCGCTTGGCCCGCGAGCTGGCCGCCGTTGAAAACATTGACGAAGATTTGGCGGCCATGAAATTAGAGGAAATGATGAACGCCGCTTAAGCAAACGTAGGAGGCGATATGCACGTTCGTATTTTCAAACCCACCAAAAACGCCATGCAATCCCCACGGGCAGGGCAGGGGGGCTGGTGCCTTCACCCCCATGCCCAAACCGGCAAAACCCCCAACGCCCTGATGGGCTGGATCAGCGGTTCTGATACCACGGAACAAATCAACCTGTTTTTTGACACCGCAGAGGATGCCATGCACTACGCCCAGCAGCGGGGTTGGACCTATACCGTTTCCCCCGATCACACCCGCACGGTGCGGCCAAAATCCTACGCTGCCAACTTTACCCATAACAGGCCCATCACCCCATGATGGATCTTGCGTTTCAAACGCTGCTTTCGCCCATGATCCTGTTTTTTATGCTGGGGTTGGGCGCGGCGTTTATGAAATCCGATTTGTCTGTGCCATCGGCCATTGCCAAGGGCATGTCCCTTTATCTGATGCTGGCCATTGGGTTTAAAGGCGGGGTTCAAGTCAGCACCGCCGGATTCACCCCCGATTTGGTTTGGACAGGCTTTTTGGGATTCCTGCTGAGTTTGTGTCTGCCCTTTGTTGCGTTTTTTGCCCTGCGCAAGACCACAACCCTGCCGGCGGCAGATACGGCCTCCATTGCGGGCCATTATGGGTCCATCAGCATTGTGACCTTCATCGCCGCCACCCAAGCCCTAAAAACCGCTGGCATTCCTTTTGAGGGCTACATGATTGCCGTGGCGGCGTTGATGGAGGCCCCCGCGATCTTTTCCGCGCTACGTCTGGCCTCGCGTTATGATCCCGATACCGAGGCCACCCCTTGGCATCACATTTTGGCCAACGGATCCGTTGTGTTGTTGGCAGGGGCTTTTTTCATTGGCATGATCACGGGGCAAGAGGGGATGCATACCCTGGAATCCTTTATCGTTTCCCCGTTTAAGGGGGTTTTGTGTCTGTTTCTGCTGGATATGGGCCTCGTGGCCGGACGGGGCCTGATGGAAAGCCGGCATTTGATGCGGGGCAGTCTTCTGGCTTTTGGAGTGTATATGCCGTTTCTCGGGGCGCTCTTGGCGGGGGGCTTGGCCGCGCTTCTGTCGTTGACGGCTGGCAATACAGCCCTGCTGATGGTGTGCGCGGCCAGTGCCTCTTATATTGCCGCGCCTGCGGCCATGCGGCTGGCGCTGCCCCAGGCCAAGCCCGCCCTGTCGTTAACGCTGGCCATGGGCATTACCTTTCCCTTTAACCTGATTGTGGGCATCCCCCTATGGATTGCCCTTGCCCAAGCCTTTACCGGAGGATCGCAATGACCCCTAAAAAACGTCTGGAAATCATCGTTGATGGGGCTTTGCAGGACAAAGTTCTGAAACTGCTGACAAACCACGGCGTCACGGGATACACAATTTTGCCTGCCCTTTCCGGCGAAGGCCCCGAAGGGGCTTGGCGGGGGGAAGGGCTGATTGCCGATGTCGGCCAAATGGTGATGATTCTTTGCATATTGGATGCTGGAAAATTGTCTGTTTTAGAAACCATTCTCCCCCCTTTTCTGGATAAACATCAGGCCATTTGCACCGTCAGTGATGTGATGGTGTTTCGGCCTTCGATATTTTAGCGCCGCCCTTGCGTTTCAAAAAATCCATAGCGACACCCTGTAAAAACACGTATACTCCCCTATATAAAAGAATAGAGGTTTTTTAAAACATCAGATTGAACAAGGAGTGTTCATGGCCGCCCCCAAAAAAAATAAGTCCAGCCCCGTGACGATCCCCATTCGGGCCTATCCCGTTTTGCCCCTGAGGGATATTGTTGTTTTTCCTTTTATGATTGTCCCCCTGTTCGTTGGACGCAGCAAATCCATCGCCGCCTTGGAAAAAGCGGCTCAGGACGATGGGATGGTCTTTCTGATGGCCCAAAAAAATACATCGGATGAAAATCCGGATCCTTCTGAACTTTACGAAGTGGGCACTGTGGCCAAGGTTCTGCAGATGCTGAAACTGCCGGATGGAACGGTTAAGGTTTTGGTTGAAGGATTGGGCCGATCCCACGCCATTGAATTTTTGGACAACCCAGAATTCTTACAGGCTGTGGCAGAGCCGTTAACGTCGGACATGAGCGATAAGAAAGAAATTGCCTCTTTATCCGCCGCCGTTTTATCCCAGTTCGAAAACTACATTAAGTTAAATAAAAAAATCGCCCCTGAAATTCTGGTGGGTCTGAATAAAATTGAGGACCCTGAACGCTTGGTGGACACCATTTCTGCGCACCTGTCAAACAAGCTGGCAGAAAAGCAGGATCTGCTGAAAACCCAAGATGTCGCCGAACGCCTGCAAAAGGTTTTTGCCCTGATGGAGGCCGAAATCAGCCTGCTGACTGTGGAACGCCGGATTCGCAACCGCGTGAAAAAGCAGATTGAAAAAAACCAGCGTGAATATTTCCTGAACGAACAAATTCGTGCGATTCAAAAGGAACTGGGGGATACCGAAGAAGGTAAAAATGAATTTGAGGTTTATGAAAACAAAATCAAAACCCTGAAATTAACAAAAGAGGCCCGCGACAAGGCCCTCAGCGATCTGAAAAAACTGAAATTGATGCCCCCTCTTTCCGCAGAATCCACGGTCATCCGCAATTATCTGGATTGGATTGTGGATTTGCCTTGGCAGAAAAAAACAAAACTAAACAATGATTTGTCGAAATCTGTTGAGATTTTAGATCAGGATCATGATGGCCTTGACACCATCAAAGACCGCATCGCGGAATATCTGACCGTGCAACAACGCACGGGCAAAACGCCTGGCACCGTTTTGTGTTTTGTTGGCCCCCCAGGGGTTGGAAAAACGTCTTTGGCCAAATCCATTGCCCGCGCCACGGGACGGGAATTTGTGCGCCTGTCGGTGGGGGGCATGCGGGATGAAGCGGAAATCCGCGGCCACCGCCGCACCTATATCGGCTCTATGCCAGGAAAACTTTTGCAAGGCATGAAAAAGGCGGGATCGTCCAACCCCCTGTTTTTGATCGATGAAATTGATAAAATGGGCCACGACCATCGGGGCGACCCTGCCAGCGCCCTGCTGGAGGTTCTGGATCCCGAGCAAAACACCCATTTTCAGGATCATTACCTTGAGGTCGGGTATGATCTGTCGGATGTCATGTTTGTGTGCACGGCCAACACGTTATCGTTGCCGCTGCCCCTGTTGGACCGCATGGAAATCATCCGTTTGTCTGGCTATACAGAGGATGAAAAAGTCACCATCGCCCAAAATCATTTGGTGCCCCGTCAGGGCGAGGCCCACGGGCTTTCCCCCAAGGAATGGTCCCTGTCACAAGCCGCGCTGCGAGATATCGTCCGTTACTACACCCGCGAAGCCGGCGTGCGGCATCTGGAGCGGGCTCTGGCCAAAATTGCCCGAAAAATTGTTAAACACTTTTCGGTGAAGCCCAAGGAAAAAACCGTTTCTATCACCCCTGAAAATCTCTCAGAATACTTAGGTATTCCCAAGTATCGCTTTGGTTTGGCTGAGGAACAGGATCAAGTTGGGGTGGCCACGGGGCTGGCCTGGACCGAGGTGGGCGGGGATCTGCTGGCCATCGAAACCGTGATGTGGCCGGGCAAAGGCAAAGTTAAAGCCACAGGAAAACTGGGCGACACCATGCAGGAATCCCTGCAGGCCGCCATAGGGTATATTCGGTCACAGGCCATGACACTGGGAATTTCCTATGACATGCTGGACAAACGGGATATCCACCTGCACCTGCCGGAGGGGGCAACGCCCAAGGACGGACCCTCAGCGGGGATTGCCTTGGCCAGTGCGTTGGTGTCTATGCTGACCAACATTCCCGTGCGGCGCGATGTGGCTATGACGGGGGAAATTACCCTGCGCGGGCGCGTTCTGCCCATTGGGGGATTAAAAGAAAAACTGTTGGCCGCCCTGCGGGGGGGCATTACAACCGTTTTGATTCCAAAACAAAATGAAAAGGATCTGCCTGACGTTCCCGCTGATGTGCGGGCCCTCCTGACCATCATCCCTGTGGAAAGCATGTCACAGGTTCTGATCCATGCCTTAACCAAAGCCCTAAGCCCGCTGTCTTGGCCAGAAAGCCAGATCACCGTGGATTATGTTCCGGCTGTGAAGGGAACACCTTTGCCCGATTCCCCCCCGTTGTTGCATCATTAAGGCTGGAAAAAAAACCGTGGTTGCCTCTCCCCCCCTTCCCACAACCCGTCAGTACCGCGTGGGGGAGGCTGTTCGCCGCGCCCTATCCGACATTTTGGCCCGCGGGGATTTTGACCTGCCCCTGATCAGCATCACGCAGGTGGATATGGCCCCTGATTTGCGATCAGCCCGCGTGTATTTTATGGGGGGAGGCAATAGCCTAGAGCTGCGGGAAAAACTGAAACAGGTCCGCGTTCCCCTGCAAAACGCCCTGCGTCCCTACTTGGCCACCCGCTATTTGCCGCGTTTAAAGTTTTGCGAAGATCACACACTGGATCAGGTATCCCTGATCCATGATTTGTTTGAAAATCCCCGCGTGGCTCGGGATTTAAGGGGTGGGGACGAGGCCTAAACAGGCCACTCAGGCCCCCAAGATTTCCCGTTTTCCGGCGTGGTTGGGTTGGCTGATGACGCCTTCTTCTTCCAATTTTTCAATGATACGGGCGGCGCGGTTGTATCCCACTTGCAAATGACGTTGCAGGAAACTGGTGGACACTTTGCGTTCCCGCAGAATAATGGCCAGCGCCTGATCGTACAGGGCATCGCCACTTTCCCCCTTAAACGCGCCCCCATCATCATCATCATCATCCTCTGCCACCGTCACATCGTCCACGTAATCCGGTTGGCCTTGGGCTTTCAGATAGGACACGATGCTTTCAACCTCATTATCCGCAACAAAGGGTCCGTGAACCCGTGTGATGCGCCCACCGCCGGCCATGTACAGCATATCCCCCTGACCCAGCAGCTGTTCCGCCCCCATTTCCCCCAAAATGGTGCGGCTGTCGATTTTGGATGTGACTTGGAAACTGATGCGCACGGGAAAATTCGCCTTGATCGTTCCCGTAATCACGTCCACGGATGGGCGCTGTGTGGCCATGATCAGGTGAATCCCCGCCGCCCGGGCCATCTGGGCCAGACGCTGAATGGCGGCCTCAATATCCTTGCCCGCCACCAACATCAAATCGGCCATTTCATCCACAATCACAACGATATAGGGCAGGGTTTCCAGTGGCATAACCTGATCTTCGAACACCGGTTTTCCGGTTTCGCGATCAAAGCCCGTTTGCACGCGGCGGTGTAAAATTTCGCCCTTGTCTTGGGCATCTTGGATGCGGCTGTTGTAACCCTCGATATTACGCACGCCCAGACGGGACATGGCCTGATAACGTTGCTCCATTTCCTTCACGGCCCATTTCATGGCGGTCACGGCCTTTTTGGGGTCCGTCACCACGGGGGTCAGCAAATGGGGAATGTCATCATACACCGACAATTCCAACATTTTGGGATCCACCATAATAAAGCGACACTTTTCAGGGGGCAGCATATACAGCAGCGACAAAATCATGGTGTTCACCGACACGGATTTTCCCGATCCGGTGGTTCCTGCCACCAGCAAGTGGGGCATTTTGGCCAAATCCACAATCACGGGCACGCCGTTGATATCCTTGCCCAGCGCCAAAGGCAGCTTGGCGGCGTGGGATTGGTAATCTTTGTGCTCGAACACCTCTCGCAAATACACCGTTTCGCGTTTGGGGTTGGGCAGTTCAATCCCGATGACGTTGCGGCCCGTGACGACGGCCACGCGGGCGGATACGGCGCTCATGGATCGGGCGATGTCATCGGCCAAACCGATGATGCGGGATGATTTGATCCCTGGGGCGGGCTCCAGCTCGTACAGGGTCACCACGGGACCTGAATTGGCCCCCACAATGTCCCCCTTCACCCCAAAATCAGACAGGACTTGGGACAGGGCCTCGGACGCCCGCTGAATATCCCGCTGATCCATCTTTTGCGCTTTGGTTTTGGACAGCGTCAGCAAATCCATGGGGGGCAACTGAAACCCTTCTTTTTTGTCATAAACCAAGGGGGAACGTTGCAACGTCGGCACGGCTTTGGTTTTTTTGGTTTTAACAGAGGGTGTCTTTTCCCCAGACAGAATCAGGGATTCTGTTGTGATGGACAGCGGCTGCAAATCCGCAGAGCCAGAAAGGGAAAGACGCGCCAAAAGGCCCTTGCCCCCTTGCCATACCATGATGGGAAGGTTCCATACCCATGACAACAACGCTTTTGGCCCCCCATGGGTGAACCCCGATCCCGACAGGCCCAAACCCAAAACCAAAAAGGTCCCAAACAAAACCACCAATCCCCCCGCCGCAATCCAATCCCAAACGGGCCCCTGGGGGCCATACAGGTGAAACAGGTTTTGCAGCCAAAATCCCGCCACGCCGCCGCGGGGCACATCAATGGCGTCCTGTTTCATATCCCCGCCCAGGGACATCACCGTGGCCCCCAACACCAAAACCATGGCCCATTGCCCCAAACGGACAAACAACCGAAAGGCCTTTCCCGATTGCCAAAAATGAACGCCCCACGCCAGAATCAACAGGGGCAACACAAACGCCGCCATGCCAAAACTTTGAAACAGAATATCCGACAAAACGGCCCCCTGGGGCCCCAAAAGGTTCTTTACCGCCCCATCCGAAACGGCGGTGTTTAGGGATTCATCCTGAAAATCATGGGTGGCCAAGGCCAGCGCCAGCACCAACCCCGATAAAAACAAAACCATACCCCACAGCCGCCGCATGCCCAGCATCACCACCTTGGTGGCCTGGGGCGATAACAAAGAGGGCGGAATCACAGGCATGGGATGATATCATGATGTCTGGCTCTACTTTTGTGTGAAATCCCCATCCGCGTCAAGGGGGGATTCCATTCCTATCGTGATCTGGGGGGAATGGGGGGATAAAAAAAGCCCCCGCGGGGGCGAGGGCTTGGGGGTTGGGCTGAGGGGTGGCCCGTGAGTCACTTTTTGCCCTCAATGTCCTCTTTTCCTAGGATTGTTTTTCCAAACACACCCGCACAATGTCACCATAGATTTGGGACAGGCGCATCAGGTCGTCCACATCGCACTGTTCATTGATTTTATGGATGGTGGCGTTGGGCAGGCCCAGTTCGACGACGGGGCAGTAATCCTTTATGAATCGCGCATCCGACGTGCCGCCGCTGGTGGATAATATCGGGGGGGTTCCCGTAATATCCTGAATCACCCCCGTGACGGTTTGCACCAGGGGGTGGTCGGCGTTTGTAAAAAAGGCCTCGGACGAGCAATCCGTGGTCAGGGTGTAATGGGGGCCGGATGCGGGCCCCTGCGGCAGAACCCGTTGACAGGCGTGATGCAGGCGATCCGACAGGCTCTGGGCACTGTGATGGGCATTAAAACGGATATTCAATCGCACCGTACACGAGGGCGGAATGATGTTGGTGGTCCCATTGCCCGTATCCACGCTGGTGATTTCCAAATTGGACGCATCAAAATGCGGGTGCCCCTGATCCAGCGGTTTTTCCAAAAGAATCCCCAAAATGGCCGCCGCAT
>JBIIHL010000030.1:0-16746 GCA_044235825.1 Alphaproteobacteria bacterium
ATTTCCCCGGATAACAACGGGAAGAAACACTGCCATGATGGGGCTGAAGGTGCCCCGTGAGTGTCCGCAGCAAGGTGGTTTTGCCGCTGGCTATACCCCCCTCGATCACCGCCGCCGATCCGCGGTCTATGGAAAAGGTAACATCGTTCAGGGCCCAACCGGTTTGCCCCGCATAACGAAAAAAAACATGGTGCGCTGAAAAAAATCCAAAAGACATGCATCCACCATGACGGGGTTTGGGGCGTTTTGAAAGCCATTTTTGTCAACTTTAGCCCCTTTTTTTGCCTTTGACCAGAGGGCACAAACCTGTCACCGTGATTGCCGTTTAACCCTTTCTTGACCTCTGTCTGTTATCCCATGGAAAACATGGCGATAAAAGCGCCTGAACACTCTTGGCTAAGGATCCTGTCATGATGTCAAAATTATTTATCTTTCGCATGATCAGTGCTATGGTTATTCTTATGACCATAACGGCCTGTTCTTCTTTATACGGCAGCAAAGAATCCCCCGATCCTGTGGGCATTGGCACGGATCCTGAGGAGCTCAAGCGCAGCCCCTGTGCCTGTAACGAAGTGCCGCAGAATTACAACTCTTGGAAAACACCGGTTTAATTCATGAGTTTTAAACTTTTCGCCTTTCGAAAACGTGCGTTTCTCCCGCAACTCAAGGTTCCCGATACCACGGGGAATCCCGCCGATAAATTGGGTGTGTTTCCCACAGAAATACGGACTCAGGCGCTGGAGGGTCGTCGGTATCTGTGGACAACGCGGGTTTTTGCCATTGCGTTTTATCTGAGCATTCTGCTGAATGTGGTGCTGAGTTTGACCATTTACGCGCTGGTGCCGCTGAAAAAAACACAGCCCTTTCTGGTGACCTTTGATGAGGCCAAGGATCAGGTTGTCCGCATTGAACCGTTCCAGAAAAATAGTGTGGGCCTGCAGCTGTTTGCCGAAAAAATGGCATCTGAATACGTCAGCGTTCGTGAATCCATCCTGATTGATCAGGAAGAAATGAAACGACGCTGGGAAGAAATCCTGAGATACCGCATGAGTCCTGAGGATTTTACCGATTTTATCAAAACTATTTCCGAGCCCTATCAAGAGCTTTTCAGCAAAGGCATCAACCGAAAAGTCGACATTACCCGCATTGAGCGCAAAAGCCCTGATTACATCGAAGTGTATTTTCAAACCAACGATTACGATCGTTACGGAACGCGTTTGCTGACCAAAAACTGGGTGGCCGGTATGCGTGTGGGTTTTGCCCCCCAAACAACAACGCAACGTGAACAGTATTTTAACCCTCTTGGGTTTATGGTCTTTAGTTACAATCTAATGCAAAACTAGAAACCAAAAAACCCTAAGAGACGCGACTATGACATCCCTTTCTTTTCGTCTTTTGACACTGTCTGTTTGTTTAGCGATTTTGGGCCAGACCCAGGCCATGGCGCAAATCCGGCCCCCTATGGGGAATCCTTCCGCCAATGCCCCTCTTTTGCCATCTGGGGGGGCTGGGCCTCGTCCTGCAGGCGGTGGGGGTCTTTTGGGTGGAGGCTCCGGAGGATCAAGCGGCGGTTCCCCCAATTTCATTGATGATACAGAGCGGGAAATCAACGCCCAAGCGGCAGGACAATATCCCCCAATGGAACGCAACAGCAACATGCCGCTGGGCGCGTTGCAAAAACAATGGAACGCCCCCACCAGCGCGGCGGGACAGGTGGCCCCGGGGATTGTGCGTTATGTCTGGCGTCCTGATTTTGTCATGGCCATACGAACCCGCGAATTCATGACAACCACCATTGAGCTTCCTGAGTGGGAAAATGTTGAACAAATTATTTTGGGCGATGCTGCGCTGTTCGAGGCTTCGCGGATCAAAGGTAACATTTTGGTGGTGCGCCCCAGTTATGCCGGCGCTGATACCAACATGACGGTTTTGGGGACTTCGGGGAACATTTATAACTTTTATGTCCGCTCCGAAGGATGGAATTCCAACCAGATTTCTGATTTGACGGTTTATATTTCAGCCACAAACCCCAAAAAACGTATGTTGGATGCGGCCGCCAAAGCCAGCGGCGACGAACCCACCAACACATCTGAAGACGGCATGCCCGATGCCAGCGGGGTAACACCACCGGATTACATCCGTAAAATTGCCTTTAAACCCGACAATCTGCGTTTTGATTTAAAAATGTTTTCCCCCACAGCAGAGGATTTGGAAATTGCCCCCCTGCGCGTGTTTACCGATGGGGTGTGGACCTATTTTGACTACGGTGACAAAGCCGATACCGTACGCCGTCCTGTGATTTTTCATATGGTGGATGAAGTCGAAAGCATGGTGAACACCCGCACCGTAGGGCCCAAAGGCAACATCATGATTGCCGAAGCTGTGGGGAATTTTGTCCTGCGAAACGGCAAACGGATCATTTGTATTTATCACCCCGATTACCCCCGCAGTTTCGAGGGCAGCAAAAGCATGCCCAAGGAATATGTTGAACCCAACAGCGCCGAACGCTTTTTCGAAGATCCTCGCTATGACGGAGGCACGCAAACCGGATTGCCCCAGCAATTAGAAAGTGCCCGTCATATTGATCCCCAGTAAGGGAGGATGCCATGAAAAAGAACGTTTGTTTTCGGGTTTTGATACCCCTGATTGTTTTGGGATTATCGGCATGTGCCCATCGGGGGCCACAGACCAGCGCCCCCTTTAGCGGAACCCCTGATGTTTCCACAAAGGTGGAAACAATAACCTTTGATGATGCCCCAGCCCCAAAGGTTTCCACCACCCTATTTTTTACCATAGACCAAGGGTTTCTGAAGGACGATGTATCCAAAACACCCTTGGGGGCTTTGATTCAACAAAAACAAAACGTTGCCCTGTCTGTTTTGATTGCAGAGCTGGCCAAGGCTGAGGGTTTGAATGTTGTTTTAGAAATGGATTTTCCGGACCGCGTTCTGCCCCTGAGTGAACTGGATCCCACGATGACGGCCTTGGCATTTCTGAAATCTGTTGGGCAAAAAGATGATTTTTTTGTGACGTTACAAAAAAAGACCCTGACGCTGAAGAAAAAACACATCACCACCGTGCGGGTCCCCCCTGTGGGTATTGTGAACGACAAAAAAGTGACGCTGGCCAATTATGACTTTTGGAAAACGGTCTTTAGGCAAGAAAAGGTTGATATTTTGGATATCAATCCTAATGGGACCCTTCGTTTTGAAGCCACCCCCCTAACCCTAAGCAGGATTGTAGAGCGCATGAAAACCTTTGCCCAGCAGGGGGAAATTCTTGATCTTCAGATGGCGTATCTTTCATTTTCCAAACCCATGGCCTCGGTTCTGCCGGCCGTGGCCAATTTACCATCAACACCTTTAGAGCCCGGGCGCAGCGTCAGCATCCTGAGCACATCGGGCCCCGCCGATGCTATGATGAAAGCGCTGGGGACCGCTGTTTCGGAAAAAGAAACCTATCATGCCCTGTTGTTTGTGGGGAATGTGGGAACGACACACAGCATTTGTGATCGGGGGCTGAGGATTGCCGCGCGACGGGCAGGAAAAACCGTCACTTACGATCTGACCTTTATTGATACCGCCACCGAAGGATGCGCCCCTGTGGGACCATCCCTGCAAACCGAGGGGACGCTGGGGGATACCTTGACCCTGAACCTGAGCACCAACAACGCCTTTGTTGTGTATCCTGAGCGGATTGTTTTTAAAAAGCCCACGGATAAATAAGGATCAATCATGAAAACCATGGTGAGTCTGTTTTTCGTTCTCTCCCCTCTCTCTATCAGGGAGAGGGAGACGATCTATCCTCCCCAACAATTACTTTGCCTTTTCATAAAAAATGATTTATAAAAAGAAAGAACGTTTATGAGCACGCGCCGTTATGATGTCCCTGTTGTCCTTTGCCTTGTGGGTATCCTCATGCTCTCTCTTGGCGCTTGTGGAGATGATAAAAAGAAACAACAGGAAGCGGAGTCTGCTGCAGCCCAAAAACAAGCCAAAAGTGAAGACCCCATCCGCGACCTTTTAGACGTCGTCAACAAGGAAAAGATTCAGCCCAAAAAGCCAGCGGCCCTATCAACCTTGACCAAGGATTTGGATTTTTCGGATTTAGAGGTTGGGCAGTTGTTGACATTGCCGGCGGTTCTGAGCAACGAGGGGGATGAACCCCTGACCCTTAAAAATATCGAAGTGACAGGGGACCCAGAGTCCTTTAAAATTGCAGGGGATTGCACGATAGAAACGGCTTTGACCCCTGAAAAACGAAGCTGTCGTATGGAAGTATCGTTTCGCCCTATGGAACAAAGAACCTATCGCACAGGGATTGTTGTGACCCATTCGGGGAAAGACAGCCCACTGATTTTGAATTTGACGGGATCGGGAAAGCTGCTTCCCCCCTTGCCCGAACCTCAGGCTATGGACATTCCTGCGCCTGAAATGCAACCCCCCAGTTTGGGCTATGCCAACGCGCAGCAAGTGCTCAGCCAGCGTCGGGCCAGTGGTTTGAAAAACCTGCAACTGTTACCCACGCCCGATGGATCGTGGCGAAACAAGGATAAAAATTATGCCGGTATCGGGGATGAACCCGTCACATCCACCTATCCCGTGGACCGTAGCCGTATGATTACCGCAGACCGTTATATTCCGGCTGTTTTAGAAAACCATATCAGCACGGATATTCCTTCGGGACGTATCACCGCGGTGATTGAACAAAACGTTTTCGGGGCCGATGGGCGCAATATCCTGATTCCTGCGGGATCTCGGGCTGTTGGTATTTACCAGTTTGGTGGTGGGAGCGGATCCGCAGGCAGACAAGGCGCTGGCAATAACGGTGGGGGCAGCAACAGCCCCACAGGATCCCGCGCCGAAGTTGTCTGGACCCGCATCATGCGCCCCGATGGGGCCGCCATTAAGGTTGGCAATCAAAGCGCCGATGTCATGGGGCGTCGAGGTTTAAGTGGGGATTTGGACCGTCGCCTTTTCGAGCGCTATGGGGAACCCTTGCTGCTGAGTATGCTGGCCACCGCCACAACGCTGGCCTTTACGGATGATAACAGTGAGGTGAGCAGCTTTACAGGACTCAATTTTGGCGGAACTCTGGGGACGTTTTCCACAGAAGAGGTGTCCAAAGGGGAAGTGGCGGCGCGGGCCTTTACCAGCAGTTTGCTGGAAATTGCCAGAGATCTTGTGATCAACAACGCCGATTTGCGGCCGATTTTACGGATTCCTGCGGGAACCCGCTTTGTGATTATGCCCACATCTGATATTGTGATGCGGGATCCCCAAAAGCTGGAACCTGTCACAGGGGGCGGCGATTTGATCAGCAAAGCCAAGGGTCTGATTCAGGCCCTGCAAACCGGCGATCGGGAAGCGGCTGCCCTCAGCTTGGCTGAGGTTCTGGCGGCCTCTGCCCAAGCGGGTCAGGCCAACGAGGCCGCGGGGGGCTTTGGGGGCACCATGCCAGGCCAAGATCAGGGGCAGTTCAGTTTTGGCCCACCCCCTGGGGGGGCAGAATCATCCTCAACCGCGCCTGTTCCTGGGGGGGCGGCACCATAATAAGAACTATGTTTTTTTAAAGGGGAAGGTTTATGAGTGAAGGTTTTAGCGTAACGGCTCTGGACAACGAGTTGCTGACCAATGCCCTGATCCCCCTAAAAAAATGGTATGACGATCCCACAACCGAGGAAATCGCCATCAACAATCCCGGGATGATTTTCGTTAAGGCCGTTCGGGATATCTGGCGCCCGCACGAGGCCCCCGAAGTCACCGTGAAATTGATCATGGCCGTTTGCCGCATACTGGCCAATTTGACGGATCAGACCTTTGATCTGGATGGGATTCCTATCCTTTCGGCGACATTGCCTGGGGGGCACCGGTTTCAGGCCGTGGTGGGCCCCAACGTGCGTTATGATCTCTCTGATACCCAAGGCATTGCCCTGTGTATTCGTCGTTTTGATCCCAACAAAAAATACCGCCTTGACGATTTTAACCTGCGCCCAGGGGAAAAAACCATCGAGGAAACCAAACAGGAACACACCCATGAAAAACACCGCTACAGCGGTTTTGCCTATGAAGATCTGGTGGGCGCGGTCCAACAGGGAGAGGCCGTTTTGATTTCAGGGGCCACCGCCACCGGAAAAACAACCTTTCTGAATGCCTTGGTGGAATATATTCCGCTGGACCGTCGCATTATTACGGTGGAGGACACCCGCGAGGTCATTGTCAGACACCAAAACCGCGTGCATCTGGTGGTGTCCCGAACGGCAGGGGCCAACAAAATCGGTTATTCCCATGTTTTGGATGCCGTGGTGCGAATGACGCCGGATGTGATTATTTGTGGGGAGATTTCCGTCACCAACGCCAAAAGCATTTACCGTTTGATGACCACGGGACACTCTAACTTTATGGCCACCATCCACGCCGAAAGCCCAGAAATGGCTCTGCGGGCGTTCTGGCAGAACCTGACCCAAGAAAATCCCAATCTGGATGCCGCCGCGGCCATCGGGATTTTGGCCCGTTCCTTTGGCCGGATCGTGCAAATCGACCGCAGCAGCGGCGAGCGCGTCATCACCGCCGTGGACGCCCCCGCGCTGGTGCATCAAGTTTTGGGGTAAATAGATTTTTTAAAATCCCTTGATTTCTAAGACGCCCTAATGCTAAAAATATATATCGAAAGTAAAATTCGCGCTTTTCTAGTTTTTTTTAGCTAGGTTTTAACCAAAACCTTGTATGTTAAAAAATAATTATGCAAAAGACTCAAAACCTAACCTTTTAAGGAGCCCTGATCGTGTTGCAACCCTACCTTGAATTTGTCCGTTCTCTTGAACGGGTTCACCGTCAATTTTTAGAAGTCGTGAAGGCCGAACTTGACAAAGTCGGCATCCAAGACATCAACAACGTCCAAACCCTGATTTTATTTAACATTGGTTTGGATGAACTGACCATTGGGGAATTGATCAACCGTGGTTATTATTTGGGATCCAACGTTTCCTATAACGTTCGCAAAATGGTGGAAAATACGTACCTAGAGCAGCAGCGTTCTGTTCATGATCGTCGCTCTGTCCGCGTGCGTTTAACGCCCAAGGGAAAAGATCTGTTTTTAAAATTCCGTGACATTTTTGCCAGCCATGCAGAGCGTCTCGCCAACACCCATCTGAAGGAATCGGATATCCGTCAATCCTGTGATACCCTGCACAAGGCCGAAAAATTTTGGTCTGGCATTATTGAATATAGCCTTTACAATGCAGGGGGCGCTGCGGCTACAGGAACGTCCTCTTTCTAAGCAAAGACGTTCTGGGAAAGCCTCGGTGTCTTCTTTTGGCAGGGGCTTTCCCATGATTCTGTTCATTGATAATTACGACAGTTTTGTTTATAATCTGGTCCATTATGTTCAGGTTATTGGATCGGATGTGCGGGTGGTGCGCAACGATGCCATAACACTCTCAGAGATTGACGCCCTTTCCCCCGAAGCCATCATCATTTCCCCCGGGCCATGTTCCCCCAAAGAGGCTGGCATCAGTGTTCCCCTGGTGCAGTATGCGGCTGAAACAAAACGCCCCCTTTTGGGGGTTTGTTTGGGTCATCAGGCCTTGGGGGAGGCCTTTGGGGCCAACATCATTCGCGCCCCCAAACCCATGCATGGCAAGCAATCTCAGATACGCCATACAGACTGTGCGTTGTTTTCCCATATCCCCTCGCCCTATACGGTGGCCCGTTATCATTCCTTGGTGGTGGATCATGCGCCGCAGGATTTGGTGGTCACCGCCCGCAGTGTGGATGATGATATGATTATGGCCATGCGCCATGAATCTCTGCCCCTGTACGGTGTTCAGTTTCATCCCGAAAGCATTGCCAGCGATTATGGATATCAGTTGCTTTCTAATTTTCTCTCGTTAGCGCGGGGGCAGGTGCCACCGGTGTTTCCTGAACCCTATCCCCGTCCGTCGATAGGAAAAACCGCCATGGCTTTATAAAAATAATGACCTTCATCCACAGCAGGTATGGGCACATGAAACGCTTTGCTTTGTTTTTTTTCACTTTTTGGGTCGTTGGTTTTGGATTTGATCCGGCTCAGGCCGCAGCCCTGCGGATTGCCCCCCGTGTTGTGCATGCCGAGCAAGTCTCCGCCACCCTGATCGCCGCGCAAGAGGGATGGTCCCCAGGGGCCGTTCACCACTTTGCGCTGGAATTCACCCATACCCCGGGCTGGCACAGCTATTGGAAAAATCCAGGGGATTCGGGTTTGCCGACACAGTTGCAGGTGGATATTCCCTCTTCTTTTCAAATATCGCGTTTGTCGTGGCCTGTGCCCGAGCGTCTGCCGGTATCCCATCTGGTGAATTATGGATATCAGGGCACCATTCGGCTTTATTTTTCCATCACGGCCCCCAATCCCCTGCCGGATTTAACGCGACCGATTCAAATCAAGGCCACGTGGCTGGCCTGTCAGGATATTTGCATTCCTGAGGATGCCACGTTTGTGTTGCCCCCTAAAATCCTTGGTCAAAACCCATCGCCCGATGCTGAATTTATGGAACAGCGCAAGGTGGAATTAACCTATCCCACCCTAAGCGGCCATTTTTTTGTTCAGGATCAAACCCTTGGGATTGTATTAACCTCAGCACCCCGCGCCATTACAGAAGGATACGTTTTTATCGATCAGGCCGGTGTTATCCCCCCCAGTGCGCCCCAAACGTTGGATCAACGGGGAAAAACCCTGCTGATGCAAATCCCGCTAGAGGAAGGGGTTAATTTGCCCCTGAAAGGGCCCCTGTCCGGCTTTGTGACCTTAAACGGCACGCCCTATACGGTGTCTTTGCCGTTGGGTTCGGCGGATGTTGGGTTTTATCGTGAACGCTTTGCGGCGTTGGGGTGGGAACAGGCGTGGTTGTATGCGTTTTTAGGGGGGCTGATTTTAAACATTATGCCCTGCGTTTTTCCCATTTTGTCGCTCAAGGCCCTTTCCATTGCCCATTTGCGGGGTAAAGAGGCACGGGAAGCCCGAATGGACGGCGTGGTGTACGCGGGGGGGATCGTGCTGGGGTTTGTGATTATGGCCGGCATTATGGCGGGCCTGCGGCAGGCGGGTATGGCCGTGGGATGGGGATTTCAACTGCAAGAGCCGTGGTTTCTGGTCACCTTGGTTTTGATTCTTTTCGGGGTGATTCAGGGGTTGCGGGGCAAGGTGCCCGTGCATCTATCCATTGCGGTGGCCCATCATCAGGGGTATCGGGGGGCGTTTTTGACCGGTCTGTTGGCCACGGTTCTGGCATCCCCGTGCAGCGTGCCGTTTATGGCGCCGGCCATTGGCTTTGCCCTGACGTTGCCGGTGCCAAGTCTGGTGATGGTTTTTGTGATGCTCGGGCTGGGGATGGCGTTTCCGTATTTGCTGATCAGTATGGTGCCGGCCATTCATCGGTTGCTGCCTGCCCCGGGCCCGTGGATGCAGCATGTCAAAGCCTTGATGGTTTATCCCCTGCTGGTCACCATCCTGTGGTTGCTGTGGGTGTTGGGACAACAGGCGGGGCTTTTGGTGGTTTTGATGGTGTGTTTTGGTTTGCTGGCGGTTTCTGTGGTGTTAGGGGTGATCCAAATGTCCAAAAAACCCGTCATGAAACGGGGATTGTGGGGGGTGATGGCGGGGTTGCTCTTGTTGATTCCCGTGCTCGCCCATACCATGGATGGGCGCAGCAGGGATAACAACGCCCAGAGTCAGGGCTTTTCTCTGGACACCCTGAATGCCCTGCGGGCCAAGGATCAGCCAGTGTTTGTTTATGCCACCGCCGATTGGTGCATCACGTGCAAAGTCAACGAGAACACAACCCTGCACCGCCAAGAGATTCAGGACTTTTTCGCCCAAAATGGCATTGCCGTTTTGCGGGCGGATTGGACACGGCGTGATGATACGTTGACGCGCTATCTTGAAACCTTTAACCGCAGCGGGGTTCCGGTGTATATTTTTTATCCCTCTGGCAATCGCGCCCCTGTGTTGTTGCCCCAGATCCTGAGTCCGTCTCGGGTCAAGGGCGTCATCACCCCGTTGCTGAAGGATCCCGCCTGCGCCGCCACGTCATGTTAAATTCAAAGAGAAAGTCGTTTGTATGAAAAAAGCCCTTGTTCTGTTTGCTGTGATTCTGATGATGGGGGGGATGCAGGCCATGGCATCCTCAGACGATCAAGCGCAGGATATTCTGACGGTTTCCGGCGTGGGGGAGGTTAAGGTTGCGGCCAATGTGGCCATTGTGTCTTTGGCCGTGGAAACGACAGGAAAAACCAGCGCAGCCACCCAAACCGAAGCCGCCCGCAAAACCAGCGCGGTGGTGGCGTTTTTAAAGGCTGAACAGGTCAAAAAGCTGCAAACCACGCAGGCCACCCTGAATCCAGAGTATCGCTATGATCAGGGCAAAAACACACTGATTGGCCATCGGGCGGTGCAGGCATTGTCTTTTGAAACGCCCACGGATCAGGCCGGACGCATCATGGATCAGGCCGTGGCCAAAGGGGCCACACGGGTGGATTCTGTAACCTTTCAGGCCGATGACGCCAGTCGTCAAAAAGCCGAGGCCGAGGCCCTGAGCCGCGCCGCCAACAACGCCCGCGCCAAGGCCAAAACTGTTTTGGATGCCTTGGGCCTGACCTGGCAGAGGATTGCCTTTATCCGTGTGGACCCCGTAGCATCCATTCAACCCATGCCCAGACCCTTTGCCATACGGGCCATGAGTGCGGATGCGGCCCCCGCATCGGCCCCCTCCCCTACCCTTGGCGGGGAAGATACGGTGCGGGTGTCGGTGGAGATGGGGATTGTGTATCGTTAGGCGGACGCTTTAGGGATACGTCCAAACACCCCCGCATGTGGGCACCCTGACCCCCGTGGTTTCCGGAAAGGAATACGGCAAGCCCAAAAAACTGCGAATGCCGAGGTAGGCAAAGGCCTCGGCCTCCATAAAATCACTGTCAAAGCCGGCGGTGTCACCGTCCCGCACGGGGCAAGGCAGGTTTTGGGATAACATATCCACAATGGCTTTGTTTTTTCGCCCGCCGCCCACCAGCAGGCATTCTGCGCAGTCAGGTTGGTGCATCAGAATGCCCCGCGCAATGGCCAAAGCCGTGACATAAACCAGCGTGGCCAAATGATCGTTCAAAGGCAGCCCGTCCAGCATCGCAGCACGCTGGGCAAAATGGTTACGATCCAGAGATTTTGGCCCTTTTTTTTCAAAAAAAGGATCGGCGAGCAAAGCCTCTGCCAAATCTGTGTTCCGATATCCGGATAAAGCCAATGCCCCCCCATGATCATAGCGGGCACCGATGGTTTTTTGCAAAATATCATCCATCAGGGCATTCCCTGGCCCCGCATCAAAGGCGATCATGCCTTCGTTTTCATCCACCAGCGTGATGTTGCTGACCCCGCCGATGTTGACAATGGCCAAGGGCTTGGGATGTCCCCGTCCCCGCACGCGGTGGTAAAGGGGCACGAGGGGGGCCCCTTGGCCGCCGTTTTGCATGTCTTTCTGACGAAAATCCGACACCACGGGAATGCCAAAACGGCTGGCCAAGGCCGCGGGATCATCCATCTGATGCGTCCATCCCAAATCGGGGCGATGATCAAGGGTGTGGCCATGACTGGCGATGAAATCGGGCCTTAGGTTTGATTGTGACAGGATCGCTTCGCAGGCCCGTTGGCACCAGTGGGAAAATTCAGCCCGAACGGCCTCATCCTCTTGATGCTGGTGGGCGCACACCAACAGGCGCTTTCGGAAATCATCCGGATACGCCACAAAGGCGGCGGAGAGGGTTTCCACCGTGTCCTCTCCGTCGCTGCGAATCAGGGCCGCATCGATCCCATCGGCGGAGGTGCCGCTCATCAGGCCCAAGGAAAGAAACAATCGCTTTGTCATGCCCTAAAACCTGCCCCAAAAGGGACGTTGGGTAAAGGGGTTTTGTGATTTTAAGGGGGGGGGTGTGAACTCAGGGCCGTGAAAAGCCCTTTACACCCGCGCGAAACTGCCCTATACCTGAGTAACTTTGTACAAAATAATGCATCAGGAGATCTAAACTATGCTCGGCGTTGGACAGCCTTTCCCCTCTTTTTCCGTCACGGCCACAGCCACCACACAGCTGAAGGATGCGTTTGTGACCATTGACAACAAAACCTACAGCGGCAAATGGCTGGTTTTCATTTTCTATCCTAAAGACTTTACCTTTGTCTGCCCGACCGAGCTGGTGGGTTTTGGAAAGAAAATCAAAGATTTCAAAGATCGCGATACGCAGGTTCTGGGCGCCAGTGTGGACAGTGAGTTTGTGCATTTGGCTTGGCGTCAACACAACGCGGATCTGAACGATCTTCCTTATCCTTTGCTGGCCGATGTGAAGCGCGAGTTGAGCGCGAGCTTGGGCATTCTGGATGAAACAGCCGGTGTTTCCCAGCGTGCGACCTTTATCGTGGACCCCGAAGGCATCATTCGTTTTGTGATGGTGACGGATCTGAGCGTAGGTCGTAACCCTGATGAAGTTCTGCGGGTTCTGGATGCCCTGCAAACCGACGAGCTGTGCCCCTGCAACTGGAAAAAAGGCGAAGACACCATCCATCTGGATAAATAAGGTGTGTTGAAAAGGGGGCCCCTAAGGCCCCCTTTGTTTAAAACTGATTTGGGATGTGTAACCATGACAATCGATTCTTTGAAAGAGGGCCTTGGGGATGATGCCAAGGACATTCGCATCAACCTTTCCAAAATTTTAACCGAAGACGGCGCCCCGTCCCTGAGCGAGAAACAGATTTTTCTTATTGCCTTGGCCTCTGCCTATACCCTGAAAAATGAATACCTGCTGGAGGCCCTGAAAACCGATTCCCGCGGCATCGTCAGTGATGCTGAGCGTGTGGGCACCCAAACTGCCGCCACCATGATGGCCATGAACAACATTTATTACCGTTTTGTGCATTTGGTGGGGGGCGATTATACGGCTTTGCCGGCCAATTTGCGCATGATGTCCCTGAACAATTCGGGGCTGGAGAAACTTGATTTCGAACTGTGCTCTTTGGCCGTTTCCGCCATTACGGGCTGCGGGATGTGCATGGAATCCCACACGCACCATTTGGAAAAGGCCGGCCTTTCCAAGGTCAGCATTCAGTCGGCCATTCGTATTGCGGCGGTTTTGCATGCAACGTCCCAGGCCCTGTTCAACGCGGCCCAATAAACGTCTGTTTCCCATGACCATTGTGGGCCTAACGGGCTCTATCGGCATGGGAAAATCCACCGTATCGGCCATGATGCGCCAGATGGGCGTGCCTGTTTTTGATGCGGATGCGGCTGTTCACACCTTAATGGCCAAAGATAAAGCCGTCCGCGCGGCGTTGGCCGAGGCATTCCCCGAGTGTGTGGATCTGTCCCGCGTTGACGCGGTGGATCGTGGGGCCTTGGGATCTGTGGTGTTTGGCGATCCTGACAAAAAACATCGTTTGGAATCCATCCTGCATCCGGCGGTTGGGCGGGCGCGTCAGGCTTGGCTGCGGCGGTGTGGCCGGTGTCCGGTGGTGGTGTGTGACATTCCCCTGCTGTTTGAAACGGGGTTGCATCATACCGTGGATGTGGTGGCGGTGGTGTCCGCGCCGGCCTTTGTGCAACGCCAGAGGGTTTTACGGCGATCCGGCATGACCCTAGAGCGCTTTCAGGCCATCCTGAATCACCAATGGCCCGACGCCCAAAAATGCCGCCATGCGGATGTTGTTTTGCACAGCGGAAGATCTTTGGGAGCCCTAAGGCGTCAAGTCATTGATTTTATTGATGGATTTTCATCAAAGGTCAGATGATGTATCACATGAGAAAAAAATAAAAAATCTTTTTTTTACAATAGGATGGGGATAGTTGTTGAGAGTCTTTCTTAAGATTGGGAGGAGGCTTGGGGAAAATACCCGCTAAACCTCCCTTTTATCTTTTCAGATCACGACCCCTTCACCCGCCGTTTCACCAAGCGATAGTTCAGGTAAAAAATGAAGGTCATAAAGGCCACATACAGCATCACGCGCAGGCCGGTTTCTTTTCGCTGGATCATATAGGGCTCGGCTGTCCATGTCAGAAAAGCGGCAATGTCGGTGGTGTATTGGTCTAAGGTGTTGGGGCTGCCATCCTTGTACGTTACGGCCCCATCCAGCAAGGGGGCGGCCATGGCGATGCGGTGGCCAGCCATAAAACGGTTATAGTATTGACCATCAGCGAGATCGAACCCCGCAGGGGCCTCGGTATACCCCATCAGCAGGGCCTTAACATAATCGGCGCCGCCGTGGCGGGCTTTGGTCATTAAGGAAAGATCGGGGGGATAGGCACCATTGTTTGCCGCTTCAGCCGCTTTGCGGTTGGGGAAGGGATCAGGAAAATGATCGGAGGGACGACCTGGGCGGGTGAACATCTCCCCCGCATCATTGGGGCCGTCTTTGATTTCATAGCTGGAGGCAATGGCCTTAATTTCCTCCTCGTTATACCCCAAATCCCCCAAATTCCGAAAGGCAATAAAGGACAGGCTGTGACAGGTCGAACAAACCTCGCGGTAAATCTGAAAGCCCCGTTGCAGCTGGTTTTGATCAAATTTCCCTAGGGGCCCTGAGAAGGTCCACGCATGTTCGGGCAATTCAATACTCTCCGCAGCATGGGCGGGCAGCATGAGGGTGAAAAGAAACATCGACAAAAACAAAAGACGCATAGCGAGGGTCCTTAGGTGGGCTTTAAGAGGTCCCTCCCCCGTTGTGGGGGAGGGTGTGGGTATGAAAAAAGTTTGTGGTAGCCATCCTAAATTGTGGGCTCATCCAGCGTTTTGGGCAGCTCGGCCACGGGTTCATATTTAGACAGCAGGGGCAACAACACAAAAAAGTGAATGAAATACCATGCCGTGGCGGCCTGACCAATCATAATCATGTTGCCCTCTGGCGGTTGAGAGCCCACGTATCCCAGAACCACAGCATTCACCAGAAACAACCAGAAAACAACCTTGTACCACGGGCGAAAACGGGCCGAACGCACGGGGTGACGATCCAGCCACGGCAGGAAAAACAAAACCAGAACCGAGGCGAACATGGCCAAAACCCCCGCCAGCTTTGAATCGATGGTGAAAAGCAACAGCGGAATGTCAAAATCAATGGCCCGCAAAATGGCGTAAAAGGGTAGGAAATACCACTCAGGTACAATATGCGCCGGCGTTTGCAGGGGGTTGGCCGGAATGTAGTTATCCGGATGGCCCAAATAATCAGGGGCAAAAAACACAAACCCCGAATAAAACAACAGGAATACGCCCAGACCCAACAAGTCTTTCAGAGTATAGTACGGGTGAAACGGGATTTTATCCTTTGGCGAAGTGATATCAATCCCCTTTGGATTGTTGGATCCAAAACGGTGCAGGGCCACCAGATGCAGCACCACCAAGCCCACAATCAAAAACGGCATCAGGTAATGCAGCGCAAAAAATCGTGTCAGCGTGGGATTGTCCACGGCAAAACTGCCGCGGGTCAGTTGCACCAGATCATCCCCAACCACGGGAATGGCGGAAAAGAAATTCGTGATAACCTCCGCGCCCCACAAACTCATTTGCCCCCAAGGCAAAACATAGCCCATGAACGCCGTGGCCATCATAATCAGAAAAATCGCCACACCCAAAGCCCACAGCAATTCCCGCGGGGGTTTGTACGATCCATAATAAAGACCACGGAAAATGTGGATATAGACCACAATAAAAAACATGGAGGCCCCATTCATATGCAAATAGCGGATTAACCATCCGCCGTTTACATCGCGCATGATGCGCTCCACACTGTTAAAGGCCATCTGGGTGTTGGCCGTGTAGTTCATGGCCAGAAAAATCCCCGTGATGATCATAATCATCAGCATAATGCCGGCCAAGGACCCGAAGTTCCACCAGATGTTCAAATTTTTGGGGGTGGGGTAACGTCTCAGTTCATGATCCATGAACGAGAAAACTGGCAACCGGTGGTCGATCCAGCCGATGATCCCTTTTTTGGGGGGGGTTTGGGAAGAAGGTTCCATAAATCCTACGATGCCTTTTTGTCTTCGGGTTTTAGACCAATCACGATTTTCGTATCGGAAACAAAGCGATAATCGGGAACGGGGAGGTTTGTCGCCGCAGGCCCCTTCACAACACGGCCCGAGGCATCAAAGTTGGATCCATGGCAGGGACATGTCCAACCATGATCGGATCCTTCCGCGGCTTTGGGGACACATCCCAAATGGGTGCAATTGCCCATGACCACCAGCCATTCTGGTTTTTGAACGCGGGCTTTGTCTGTTTGCGGCTCGATGATGGCGGCGGCGTCACCGGCGGTGGCGGCGGCGATATCTTCGGGGGTGCGGTGACGCACAAAGACAACCTTTCCGCGGTAAATCACGGTGCGGGTTGTGCCTGGGGCGATGGTGGACAGGTCCACCTCGGTGGTGGAGAGGGCCAAAACGTCCTGCGCCGGAAATAAACTGTTGGCAAAGGGTTTTGCCGCCCCGATGGCCCCCACGGCCAAGGCCGCGCCGGTGGCAAGGGAGAGGAAATCACGACGATTGACAGCAGGCTGGGTCATGGTATGGATGATGGGCTGATGAAAGATAATGGCTTTCTATACGACACTTTTCTTGTCACAATCAAGGTGAAAAACACTGAATGCTGCTCTTTAAACGTGTCTTCACCGTATCGTTTTTTACCCTGATCAGCCGTGTTTTGGGCTTTGTTCGGGATATTATGATTGCCCATCACTTTGGGACGG
>JBIIHL010000002.1:0-57055 GCA_044235825.1 Alphaproteobacteria bacterium
CGACCGCTGATCCGGTATCCAGCGCCACTGTCAAAAGGCGCAGCCTTTTGCCTTTGTATTGTGAAAACTAAGGAACAAAACGCTTCGCGTTTTGGCATTTGCGCTGGATCCCAGCTCGGCGCTCGCTATCGCTCGCTGGTCTGGGATGACAGAAATCAAACGAAAAAATTTAATTTATTGATTTTAAACAAAACTTTTTTCTTGACAACCCCTTGACTTTCGTATCCGCATTTTTTACAGTGAAGGTATAGAAAGATCAGTTCAATTTTGTCGACATTCATTTTCTGATATTTCTGTCCATGGTCGGGGGGATGACCGGTTCCCCTTACAAAAAAACCCCTTCGGTGGTCCGGACCATCTTTGGGGATTCTTCCGTCACCTGCTCATCCATTGCGACATCGTCGCATCTAGGACAGCACAATCAAAGGCCCGACAGGATCATCCTTAGGGCTATCACAGAGCCAACCGCCCGTGGGTTGTGGGGCATGGCTGTCACCATAGGGCGCAACCCGTGGCACCGTTCAGGGTGCTTTGCCCCCTAAATCGGGGGCTTTTGTCAGGGGGCGGGATCACAGGCCTCCTTGAAACAAACCGTGATCAAAGCCAAGACGCGCGTCTAACCTTTCTTTATTTTTCTTTGATAAACCAAATTTTTATTAACTTGAGAGGCTATACCTATCAGACACCCCCCCCTACAGCACAAACCGACTCAGGTCCGTATTTTTGGCCAAGGATGCTAGGCGTTCGTTGACATAGGGGACATCCAACGTGATGGCCGTGCCGGCATGATCGTTGGCGTTGTAGCTGATATCGTCCGTTAAACGCTCCAGCAGGGTGTGCAAGCGCCGCGCCCCGATGTTTTCCACAGAGGCATTGATTTCTGTGGCCAGTTCCGCCAGACGCTCTATGGCTTCCTCGGTAAAAATCAAATCCACGGTTTCTGTTTTCAACAAGGCCACGTATTGCTTAATCAGGCTGCATTCCGGTTCTGTCAGGATGCGGCAGAAATCTTGACGGGTCAGGGGTTGCAATTCAACCCGAATGGGCAAACGGCCCTGAAGCTCCGGCAACAAATCCGAAGGCTTGGCCAAATGAAACGCGCCAGAGGCAATAAACAGAATGTGATCCGTTTTAACCTGCCCATGCTTGGTGGACACCACGGTGCCCTCGATCAGGGGCAAAAGATCCCGCTGCACCCCTTCACGGCTGACATCACCGCCCCGCATTTCCGAGCGGGCGCAGATTTTATCCACCTCGTCCAGAAACACGATCCCATTTTGCTCAACCCATGTTATCGCCGTTTTGATAATGTCATCATCATCCATCAGAGCATCACAGGCATCGGCAATCAAATACGCATACGAATCACTGACCGTGGTTTTTTTCTTTTTGGTTTGGGCGCCAAAGGATTTCCCAAGGATATCCCCCAGATTCATCATCCCCATCTGCGCCCCTGGCATGCCCGGGATATCAAAGGTTTTCATGGCCGAGGGGATATCTTTGACATCAATCTCGATGTCCCGATCGTTCAATTTGCCCTCGCGCAGCATGGTGCGAAATTTTTCGCGGGTGTCATGGCTGGCAGCATCCCCCACCAAGGCATCCAAAACCCGCTCTTCGGCCTCGGCTTCGGCGCGGGATAAAATCTCCGCCCTTTTGGTTTGACGGACCAGAACAATGGCCATTTCCACCAAATCCCGAATGATCTGCTCAACATCGCGGCCGACATAGCCCACTTCGGTGAACTTGGTGGCCTCCACTTTGATAAAGGGGGCATTGACCAGCTTGGCCAAACGGCGGGCAATTTCTGTTTTCCCCACACCGGTGGGCCCGATCATCAAAATGTTTTTGGGCAGAACCTCGGATTTTAAGGGCTCGTCCAGCTGTTTGCGGCGCCAACGATTCCGCAGGGCATTGGCCACGGCCCGCTTGGCGTCAGCCTGTCCCACAATATAGCGATCCAGTTCAGCCACAATGGCTTTGGGGGTTAAATCAGCGTCGGTGGTCATGCAGCACTCAGGGTTTCTAGGGTCACAGTATCGTTGGTATAAACACAAATGCCAGCGGCGATGCGCATGGCTTTTTCGGCGATGCTTTTGGCATCCCCATCCAGATCATACAGGGCCAAGGCCGCGGCCAAAGCATAATTTCCGCCCGATCCAATGGCCATGACGTTTTCCTGGGGCTCTAAAACATCCCCCGTACCAGAGAGCAAAAGCATGGTGTGCTGATCCGCCACCAGCATCATGGCCTCTAGCCGGCGCAAATACCGGTCGGTGCGCCAATCCTTGGCCAACTCAACACAGGCCCGCATCAGTTGGCCGGAATGTTTTTCCAATTTGGCCTCCAAACGCTCAAACAACGTAAAGGCATCGGCGGTGGATCCGGCAAATCCCACAATCACTTTGCCATCGGCCAGCAAACGGACTTTCTTGGCATTGTTTTTAATAATGGTCGGCCCCAAAGACACCTGCCCATCGGCAGCGATAACAATGTCTTTTCCCTTGCGAACGGCAACAACGGTGGTCATGACTTTGATCCTTTCCCCGAATGATATAGGGCGCACACGGGGAAAAAACAAGGGGCGCAACAACGCCTCTCTGGGCCAAAGCCCCTTTGTTTGAAAAACCCGATCACCCTTACGGGTTATCCTTTTGTTTCAGCGGCATGGATTTTTCTTCACAGCAGCGTTTCACCTCAACAGTGGTTTTTATGATCCCTGCATGACGAAACGTCAGCGTCACAGGAAAGGTATCCCCCACCTTTAAAATTTTTAAGGGCTGCTTTACCGTCAGGCGGGTGCGCCCAGGATCATAAAAGATCACCTGCTCTGCGGGAATATCCAGCGTTTCAACGGTGGTCAGGAGGGGGTTTTGGTTTTTTTGTGGGGCAAAAATCAGGCTCTGAAAAACAACTGTTTTCCCCAAAGGCGTTTCCGCCCGCAACAAAACATCGTTTTGGGGGGTTAAATTGCTCATGATCCCATAAATATGATATTCTGCCTTTTCTGTGGGGCCATAGGGAACCGTCCAAGCCGTATGAAAGGTCAGACCCTCAGGGCTGGCCCTGCCTGCCTCAGGCAAAACAAAAAGACACACCAAAACCAAAACAATCATTTTCATCTTAAAGCTCTGGATTCAATCGACAATGGGGATCCATACACGCCTTGATCCGCTGGGTCGCGGCCAAGACGCCCGCATCTGCGTAATGATGATACAAGGTTTTTTTGAGTCTTCCCAGCCCATGTTCCGCGCTGATGGACCCATGATGACGCATCACCTGTGTATAGACCAAATCATGCAGCTGAGGGGCCTGATCCAAAAACGTCTCAGGCGCCTGCCCCAAGGGCGGCAAAAGATTATAATGCAAATTGCCGTCCCCCAAATGCCCAAAAATGATGGGCCGAATCCCGGGCACAGCACGCGCCAAAAGCGTTTGGGTGGTTTCCAAAAAAGAAGGCAATTCCGATAAGGGAACAGCCACATCATGCTTAATGCTGGGGCCCTGAACCCACGGCAATTCCCGTCTGGGATACCAGAGGGTTTTTTGATCCTCCTGCGTCATGGCAACGGCCACATCCTCAGCTTTCAGGGATTGCGTCAAAGCGGCAACGGCTTCCCCTGGATTTACAACGTGGGGCAAAATGATTTGTGTCAAAATGACCCACGGCGCTTTGGTTTTCAGGGGAACAGCAATACCCCGATGCTGCACCACCAAATCCAAGGCTTCGCGGGACATGATTTCAAAAGACTCAACATTGTCAGCCGTTTGCCCCAATAACCGATGCAGGAGCGATGTGGCAAAAACAAGATCCTGACAACCCACCATCACACTGATCGTGTTTTGCGGCAAACTCACCAATTTCAGGGTGGCGGCTGTGATCAGGCCCAACGTCCCCTCCGTTCCGATAAACAACTGCGCCACGTCAAAACCCACATTGTTTTTGGGCACGCGCACCAAGTGATTCAGGGGGGTGCCATCGGCCAAAACCCCCTCTATCCCGTAAATCAGGTGACGCGTCATGCCATGGCGCAGAACGTTGATCCCGCCGGCGTTGGTGGCGATATTCCCCCCCAAACGGCAGCGATCCGCCACCGACAGGCCCAAGGGAAACCTGAGGCCATGATCTTTGGCCGCATCATTGATCTGAAGCAGCGTGCATCCTGCCTCGGCCACCACAACGCGATCCTGCGGGTACAGGGCGCGAATGCGATTCATCTTCGAAAAATTAACCAGAATTTGGCGATCTCCGCCCGCCACCGCGCCACCCACCAGACCGGTGTTGCCGCCTTGGGGAACAACAGACAGGTTATGATCGCAGCAAAACCGCACCAAACGCACAACGTCATCTTGGCTATGGGGAAACACCACCGCCAAAGGGGCACTGGTGAAACGCCCCCGCTGATCCTGCAGCCATGCCTGATCGACGTCTGCGGGCTCAAAAACCTTATGCGACCCTAAAAGAGACGTAAGATTTTGAAACATCAGGGTAAATCAAGGGTTTGCCCCACGGCCAGCCCCAGACGCTTGGCGTCTCCAGCGGGCACCTCCAAAACATAACGAGCGGGGCGATCCGTCCCCAAGGGGGATAAATCATGGGGCACCGCATCGGTCACAATGCCGACAATTTTGCCCTGAGCATCAATAAAAATCATATCCAGCGGGATAAAGGTATCTTTCATCCACATGGTGCGGGGGGCTTCCTCGGGCCAAACAAAAAGCATCCCTTGACCCTGCGGCAAAAACGTCCGCATCATCAATCCCTTGGCGCGGGATGCGTCTGTATCCACAATCTCCGCAATCACGGTGTTATTTTTGCCGATAGAGATTTCCTCTGTGGGCAACCCATAATCTGAAACCGTCGACCGGAAAAAACCAAAAACAGCATACAAAACAACAGCCAACAGCAGAACGCCGCCAACCCAAAGTTTTTTATCGTTTTTGATGCTCATAACAGTATCGGTTAAAGGTGGTCCATTTCATCAGCACCGGTTTCCACAACAGCAGGAACCAATTTTTTGGTGATTTCGTTCAAATCCGCAAAGGAACACAGGCCCATATCCACAGGATTTTGGGGTTTAATGTTTTGCATATTCCAATGGGTGCGGTCCCGAATTTTGGAAATGGTGTTTTTGGTGGTGCCAATCAGTTTTGAAATTTGGCTGTCAGGCATCTGGGGATAAAATTTCACCAACCATGCGATGGCATCGGGCTTATCGCCGCGCTTACTCAGGGGGGTGTATTTTGCCCCTTTTTTCTTGGTTTTTTGGGCCATCAGGGGGTTGTCTTTTAACTGCAGATGGGCGGCGGGATCGGCCTCGCAGCGGGCGATTTCCTCTGGGGTGATCTGTCCATTGGCAATGGGGTTCACAGGATGCAACAGGGCGCCCCCCTCGCCATCGGCCAAGGCCTGAATTTCCAATTCATGAAGGCCAGCCACCTGGGCAATTTGGCGAAATGTTAAGCGCGTGTTGTCAACAAGCCAAGCCGCCGTAGCCCGCGGCAAAAGAAGTTTTGTCATGAGAAAAGAGTCCTAACTGCCCCAACAGACACAAGAATTGAATGTGATCAGGCCGCAATCCTAAGAGCATGGATCGTTTTTGTCAAGATTTTTGACACATTTGGCTACCACCCCTCAATCTCACCGTCATACCGGACAAGGGAGCGCAGCGACCGCTGATCCGGTATCCAGCGCAACTGTCAAAAGGCATAGCCTTTTGCCTTTATATTTTAAAAACAAAGAACAAAACGCTCCGCGTTTTGGCATTGGCGCTGGATCCCAGCTCGGCGCTCACTGCGTTCGCTGGGCTGGGATGACGGATTATCAAGGGCATAAAAAAGTGAGGGATGGTGAGCGGATTTGCCCCCTACCCTTTTTCACGACCCACCACTTTTTTCAAATACGCGATTTGTTTTAAAAACTCCCGCATGGGCATGGCGGGGCGGCCACCCACGGATTGATGATCGGGAACCTTGCGCATTACGCCGCTGCCCGCCGCGATTTTGGCATGATGGCCAATGGTGATATGCCCAACAATCCCCACCTGCCCGCCAATATGGACATGATGGCCCACGGCTGTGCTGCCGGAAATCCCCACCTGCGACACAATAATGCTGTTTTCGCCAATGGTGACATTATGGCCAATTTGCACCAAATTATCGATCATGGTGCCGCGCCCAATGACCGTATCAGGACCGGATCCCCGATCGATGCAGGTGTTGGCGCCGATGTCCACATGATCCTCTAGGATCACCCGCCCCAACTGCGGGATTTTTGTGGGCCCCACGCCATGATCAAAGGACGGGGCAAAACCAAAACCGGCCTGCCCAATGCGGGCCCCCGAATGCAAAACCACGTGATCCCCCACCAGGGCATGCGTCACCGTAACCTGCGGAAATAGCCAGCAAAAGGATCCCAGCTTCACCCCCTCGCCAATATAGGCTTGGCCCATGATGACGGTGTGATCCCCGATGTGGGCGCCTTTTTCGATGATGACTTGGGGGCCGATTCTACAGGCCTTGCCGATGACCACCCCCTCTGCCACAACGGCGGAAGGGTGCTGAAACGATTCCTGCGGATACGGCGGCGCGGGATACAACAAACCCGCCGTTTTGGCAAAGGCCAAATAGGGTTGATCCGTCACCAACGCCACTGTGGATTCTGGAAGGGCGTGGGCCAAATCCGCCTCAACAAAACAGGCCCCCGCCTGCGTTGTGGCCAAGTGCTGGACGTATTTTCGGTTGCTCAGAAACGTCACATCCGTGGGACCGGCATGGGCAATGGGGGCCACATTGCTGAGATTCAGGGTCAGGGGCACGGATGGCGCAACCTGCACCCCCGTGGCTGCGATAATCTCCGCCAGCGCAATGCTGTTTTTTTTGGGAAAAAAACGGGGATCAATCATGACTATCTTTTTTCCTTGGGTTTCTTCGGCGCTACCCTTATAAAGCGATAACAGCACTTTGGCAATATGACCCCGACTTTGTATCAAATTTTTTGTGATGTTCCGGCGGATCAGGCCCCCACCGTGGAGGATTTCTTTGGCCAACGCGCTGCTGCCACCACGTGTTTTGCCCTAAATGATGAAGACACGTTTTTTCGCATCGCCGCCCTGCGGGATACGCCTTGGGTCCCAGAAGCTGTTGGGACAGATTTGGATATTCTCTTTACCGCCCTTGGCTGGGGCCCCTGCCCCGTGGTGGCCACAGAAACCCTAATCCCCAGAGACTGGGTTACTGAAAATCAACGCTCCTTCCCCCCCATTGCCTGCGGCCCCCTGATTATCGAGGCGACCCACGGCCCCAAGGCCCCGCGCTTTTATCAACACCGCCTGCGGATTGATGCGGCCACAGCTTTTGGTACAGGCCGTCACGGCAGCACGCTGGGGTGTCTTCAGGCCCTTTTTCATCTGCGTCAGAATGCCTTTCGCCCCCAAAACGTGGCGGATATCGGAACGGGTACAGGGATTTTGGCGTTAACCGCGGCCAAGCTATGGCCCCAAACCCCCATCATGGGCACGGACATTGATCCCCATGCCATCGCCCAATCCCATCATAACCGGCGTTTGAATCATGTCCCGCTGAAAACCATCGCCTTTGCACGCTGCGCAGACACACACACGGTTTTGCCGCGACACGATCTGGTCATTGCGAATATCCTCGAGGGCCCTTTGTTTCGCCTGGCCAAAGATCTCTCTGGCATGGTTCATATCGGGGGATATTTGATTTTAAGTGGGTTTTACACCTATCAACAAACCCGACTGCGGCGGGTTTTTGGGGCCTTTGGATTCCGGCACAAACGGGGTTTTGTGAATCAGCGTTGGCAAACGCTGATTCTGGAAAAGGTGAGTCATGGATAAACCCGTGACTGCCATTTTGGCCGGACAAGGCACCCTGCCCGCCCTGCTTGCCAGTCATCTGGGGCCCGATGGGTGTGTCGTGGTCAGTTTCGAGGGGCAGCCCCCCCCCGTTTTGCCCCAGCCGGATATTCCCCACGTCGTTTTGCCCATGGGAAAAATCCAGCGCATTTTGGATACCCTGAAACGTTTTCATGTGAACCAAGCCGTTTTCGCAGGTGGCATGCAACGCCCCAATTTATCGGATATAGCGGTGGATGTGCGGGGGGCAAAAATTCTGGCAAAGCTGGCCCTGCGCCGGACGCGGGGCGATAACGCCCTTTTGTGTTTGCTGGTTACCGAGCTGGAAAAGGACAACATTGCCGTTGTCGGGGCCCACACCGTGCGGCCGGATTTAACCCCCCAAACCCCTTTTTTGGGGAAGCACAAACCCAGCAAGGCCACCCAACAGGATATTGATTTGGGGTTTGACGTGCTGGCGGCCCTGTCTGATTTTGACATGGGCCAAGCCGTGATTGTCCGCGAAGGCCAAGTGCTGGGTATTGAGGGGATTGAGGGCACCGATGCCCTGATTCACCGCCTATCCCCCTATACCCAGAAAAAACGAAAGCACAGGGCGGTTCTGGTGAAATCCCCAAAACGGGGTCAGGATTTGCGTTTGGATATGCCCACCATCGGCAGGGAAACCCTGAACATCATGGCGCAGGCTGATGTGGGCGGGGTGGCCCTGCGTTTGGGCGCAACCCTGATTTTGGATCAGCCACAGGTCATCGCCTTGGCCGATGCCGAGGGGATGTTTGTGACATGCCAATGAAAACCATTGTACTTTTAACGGGTGAAACCTCCGGCGATACCATCGCCGGCCATTTGATTCGGGAACTGCAGGAACGGGCCCCGGAGGATTTTACGTTTTACGGCGTCACCGGCCCCCAGATGCGGGCGGCGGGATGCCACACATGGCAGGATCAAAATGATTTGAATGTTATGGGCTTGGCTGAGGTCCTGCCCCATATCCCCAAAATCCTACGCATTATACGAAACACCACAAAAAAGATTCTGGACCTGAATCCTGACATGGTCATCAGTGTGGATGCGCCGGATTTTACGCTCAGGATTATGAAACAACTCAAAAAAGCCCGAAACCAAGGAAAAATCAAAAGTTTACTGGTGCATTATGTGGCCCCGTCTGTGTGGGCTTGGAAGGCATACCGCGCCAAAACATTGGCCCATACCGTGGATCATTTGCTGTGCCTTTATCCCTTTGAGCCACCCTATTTTACCGTTCATGGCCTGCCCACCACCTGCACGGGGCATCCGGTTTTGCAAACAGCGGTGCCCCAAAACCATCCCAAAGAGGACACCGCGCCCTTGCGCATCGGCCTGCTGCCTGGCAGCCGCGGCCAAGAGCTGAAGGCTCTTTTGCCATTGTTTCAGGATGTGGCCGCACGCTTGGCCGCAGAGCGGCCCAATGCATCCTTTGTCATGCTGGCGGCCCCTTCGGTGGCCCAGCGTTTGAAAGATGCCGTCGCCGGATGGACAACGCCGGTTGATATTATTGATGATCCGGCAAAAAAAACCGAAACGTTGGCCTCTATGGATTTGGCTTTGGCGGCCTCTGGCACCATTACTTTGGAATTGGCTTGGGCGCGGGTGCCCACGGTCGTGACGTACCGCGTTTCCCCCATCACCGCTTGGCTGGTGCGGCGGTTGGTGCGCGTTCAATACGCCAGCCTGATTAACATTTTGACACATCAGCCCATTTTCCCTGAATACATTCAGGGCGATGCCACCGTGGATCAAATCACCCCCGCCATGATGGCCCTGCTGCCCCCAGAAAAACGACAAGAGCGGGTGCAGGCCATAGAGACCGCCCTGTTGGCCCTCTCCCCCACCCATCCACCGGAAAAGCCCTCTGCCGTTGCTGCGCAAACGATCCTTGGGCTTTTGGCACCATCGTCTTGATTCTGACGCTTGCCAAGTGGCGGGGAAAGCGTCATGATCCGTTTGAAAAGATTCCATCGTCATCAAAGAAACATTATGACCAATCTCTTGGGAATTTGGGTGCTCTATCAAAAGGAAACCCGCCGTTTTGTCAAAGTCTGGATGCAAACTATGGTGGCCCCCATGGTCACCACATTGTTGTTTTTAACGGTGTTTCAGGTGGCCCTGCACCATTCTGATCAAACAACCGTTGGGGGGCTCTCTTTTCCAGAATTTTTGGCCCCTGGCCTGATTATGATGGCGCTGCTGCAAAATGCTTTTGCCAATTCGTCGTCTTCCCTGATTATCAGCAAAATGAATGGGTGTTTGGTGGATCTGTTGCTGGCCCCCATCAGCACCTCAGGCTTCCTGTTGGCCATGGCCGCGGCGGCCATGACGCGGGGGGTTTTGGTGTCCCTGAGTGTGGCCTTGGCCATGATGGCGTTTGTTCCGCTTTCGATACACCACCCTGAAATTCTGGCATTTCACACGATTTTTGGGGGGATTTCGCTGGGCCTTGTGGGGGTTTTAACCGGAATGTGGGCAGAAAAATTTGATCACGTCGCCACCATTACCAATTTTGTGGTGGCCCCGCTGTCATTTTTATCGGGCACGTTCTATTCGGTTCAAAATCTGGACCCAGCTTGGCACTTTATGATTGATTTTAATCCCATTTTTTACATGATTGATGGGATGCGCTATGCCATGACAGACCATCATGATGGTGACATCCGCTTAGGCATGGCGGTGGTTTTGGGTGTCACGGTTGTTTTATGGACATTGTGTTACGAGGGATGGAAACGGGGCTATGGCGTTAAACATTAAAGGAAAATCCATAAAACTCACACCCCGCAGGATTGTTCTGGGGGTTTTGGCGGCACTGGCTGTGGTGGCCCTTTTTTTTGTGGTCCGGCAAATTCAAAAAGTCACCCATCCCGCCTATCCCGTGGTTCAGGCCATCCTATATCAATTTGAAAAAAACAGCGGCAGCAAGGTCACCTTTGATGGCATAACCTTGGAAGATGGCAAAATCGTTTTAAAAAATCTCTACACCGACGTTCAAAAAAAAGATGCTGAAAACAAAACCATCCTTTACGCGGAGCAGGTGGCGGTGGCCCGGGATTTATCAACCATCATCACCAATGTATCCCTTTCGACACCAACGGAGCAAGGATTGCTGACGGTGGGTCTGCGGGATGTGCGTTTGTCCCATCTGAAGATCGAACAAGGGCAATTTCGGGGGGGACGTTTGGAATTGGCCAGTTTGTTTTTATCCGGCGAAGCCGCCCCTGCCCAAATGGAGGCCTTTAAAAGAAACCTGCGGACATCTTTGGGGGTTCAAAAAGAGGATTTTGCCCTGTTTCTTCTCAACAAACTCCCCCAAACAGGGGTGGGGATAGACCTTAGTTTGAAAACCCCGTCCATCGATCAGTGGGTTTATGTGGACCGCTGGTATGTGGCGGGTCTTTTTGACCTGTCCAATCGGGCCGTGCTGCGGGGCGTGACGGCAACGATGGAGGCTTGGCGTAAAGCCCAAGATCCTGTGGCTCCCCAGCCCTTTGTCCTTTTGGATCATCTGAAAGCAGACGGCGTGGCCAGCATTTTTAAGGATTTAGGCATTATGAAACTATGGCTTGCTGAGTTTGCCAAAGACGCCGGCGTGTCACAGGCAGAGGCCGTAACCCTTGCCACCAATCGCCTGAGTACGCTTGAGGAAAGTTTTGTGAAAGACAATCCCAACTTTCAGTCGCAGGGTCGTGCGTTTTTTCAGGGCCTAAAAAACCTTGTCACCGGCAAAAAAAACACCCTGTCGTTTTCCTTTGAACCCGATCCTGAGGCCCCCAACGCCGGCAAGGTTTTCAAAGTTCTGCCATGACCTCTGCCCCCCTGCTCTCTGTTCGTGGGTTGTCCGTCACCTTAGGGCAACCCTTGGTTCACGACGTCAGCTTTGATGTTCTGCCAGGGCAGTGTGTTGCCCTGGTGGGGGAAAGCGGTTCTGGGAAAACATTAACCGCCGGTGCTGTGCTTCGGCTGTTGGATGATGGCCTGACATCACCCTATACGGGGGAGGTTTTTTTTGATGGGAAGACTCTCCTCTCCCTGCCCCTTAAACACCTTCGGGGGATTCGGGGGGGGGACATCGGGTTTGTGTTTCAGGAACCCCAATCCGCCCTGAATCCCCTGCAATGCCTTGGGAAACAAATGAAAGAATCGCTTGATTTGCACCAGCCAGATCTTTCACCTGAAATGAAAAAAAGTCGCATTATGGATGTTTTGCGTGATGTTGATTTGCACGCTCTGCCGCACATTTTATCCCGCTATCCCCACCAACTTTCGGGGGGGCAACGCCAGCGGGCCGTGATTGCCATGGCTCTGCTGAATCATCCGCGGCTGCTGATTGCGGATGAACCCACCACCGCGTTGGACGTTTACAGTCAGGAAAAAATTTTAAATCTTTTAAAGACCCTGCAGGAAAAATACACCATGGCCCTGCTGCTGATCAGCCATGATTTGCCGCTGGTTAGGAAAATGGCCACCGTGACCTGTGTCATGCATCAGGGCAAAATCATCGAGATGCAGCCCACAGAAACCCTGTTTGCAGATCCCCAGCACCCCTATACCCGTCAATTGCTGTCTGTTTATCAGGATTTGGTGCCCCCCGTTGTGTCAGAGGATGCACCCGCAGCCATGGCGGCCAAGGATCTGTCCGTGTCTTTGCCCCAATCAGGGACATTTTGGCGAAAACGCTTGGGGCCCCCTTTGGTGGATCAGGTGTCTTTCACGCTGAAAAAAAGTCATACGTTGGCGGTGGTGGGGGAAAGCGGATCGGGAAAATCAACGCTGGCTCTGGCTTTGCTGCGGACCCTGCCGTCCCAAGGGCAGATTTGGGTGAAGGATGCGCGGTGGGACACCCTGCCCCCAAAGGCTCTGCGCCAGCAGCGCCCCCGTGTTCAGATTGTGTTTCAGGATCCTTTTGCGTCCCTGAATCCCCGAAAAACCGTGGGGTCCTCTTTGATGCAGGCGGCAGCAGGGAAAACACAACAGGACGTGTTGGCCATGATGGATCGGGTTCATCTGGCGCCGGACTTTTTTTATGCTTGGCCGCACCAACTCTCTGGCGGGCAGCGTCAACGTGTGGCCATCGCGCGGGCCCTGATGACCGATCCTGATGTTTTGATTTTGGACGAGCCCACATCGGCCCTAGACAGCGTAACCCGCCGTCATATCATTTCGCTTTTGCAACATCTGCAAACGTCGCTGGGTCTGAGTTATCTGTTCATCAGCCATGATTTGCGCGTGGTGCAATCCATGGCCCATGACGTTTTGGTGTTAAAAAACGGAAAAACCGTCGAATACCAACCCGCCCCTGCCTTTTTCGCCGGCCCGCAAACAGAGTATGGTCGGTTGCTGCTGAGGGCGTCGTTTTATTAAACGGGCAAAATTACGCCCGCGCCACGTTCAGCCCCTCGTCTTCGTACTGTTTTAGTTTGTTTCTGAGGGTGCGAATGGAAATGCCGAGGATATTGGCGGCGTGGGTTCGGTTGCCAAGGCAATGATCCAGCGTGTTTAAAATCAAATCCCGCTCAACATCCGCCACCGTGCGCCCGATGAGGGGGTTATCGCTGGTGGCCTGCGTGACGGCATCCAAACTGGTGGCCATGGCGTCCAGATCATCGTCCCGTTCTTCGGCCAGTTTTAACAGGTCGCTGGTCATCATGATGGCGGCTTCTTCGATTTTGGTCCCCTCCGCCAGCAAAACCGCCCGATGCATGGTGTTTTCCAGTTCCCGAACATTCCCGCGCCAGTGGTAATGTTCCAGTTTGGCCAAGGCCTTATCCGACAACGGCAGCGGCAACAGGCCATTGGCAGCGGCATATTTTTTGATGAAATAATCGGCCAAAACCGCAATGTCTTGCGGACGTTTCCGCAAGGGGGGGATTTGCAGGTTAAAGACGTTCAGGCGGAAATAAAGGTCTTCGCGAAAGGTTCCATCTTTCACCGCTTCCATCATGTCACGGTTGGATGTGGCAATCAGGCGGATATCAATTTTCACCGGTTGGGAACCGCCCAAACGGTCAATCTCTCTTTCTTGGATGGCCCGCAGCAATTTTGCCTGCAGACGGGGGTCCATTTCCGTGACCTCATCCAGCAGCAGGGTGCCGCCGTTGGCCTCTTCAAATTTTCCCACACGTCTGGCCACGGCGCCGGTAAAGGCCCCCTTTTCATGCCCAAACAGTTCGGATTCCAACAGATTTTCAGGAATGGCGGCGCAGTTCACAGAAATAAAGTTCTGATCGGCCCGTTTGCTTTTGCTGTGAATGAATTGGGCGATGACTTCCTTTCCGGTTCCGGATTCGCCTGTGATCAAAACGCTGGCCTGGGACGGGGCAATCTGTTCGGCCAGTTTGACAATGCGGCCCATGGCGGGGTCGCGGTAAATGACTTTGTGATTATCCTGCGAAACGGCCTCTAACACCGCCGCAATCAAATCCACATCGGGGGGTAGAGGGATGTATTCCTTGGCCCCATCCTTAATGGCCCGCACGGCGGCCTGTGTATCGTTGCCGATACCGCACGCCACCACGGGCACAAAGATGCGTTCGGCCTGAATCTGCTCGATCAGGGTGCCTATGGGCAGCATGACATCCATCATGACCATGTCAGCCCCTTGGCCCGAACGCAGGGCATGCAGGGCCTTTTCCATGGTGTCAACGTGGGCCACTTTGGCCCCTTTGCGCACCGCGATGGCGGCCGCTTGGGTAAAATGTCCGTCTAAATGTCCAACGATGAGCAATCTCATGATCGTTCTCCTTTTTTTGTTATGAATTAAACCGCGCCTGATTTGATGATCTCTGTCATGGTGACCCCTAAACGATCATCGACAATGACAACCTCGCCGCGGGCGACCAAACGGTTATTGACATAGATATCAATGGGCTCCCCCACTTTGCGGTCCAGCTCCACCACGGCCCCACGGCCCAGTTTTAGCAGTTGGTTGACCTCCATGCGGGCCTCCCCCAAAACGGCTTTGACGTTGATGGGGATGGTATAAACCGCCTCTAGGTCGTGGGTTGTGACCTTATGTTTCGATAAATTGGGTTCATCATCCAGATCCTGCATCAGGTCCTCTGTGTTGGCGTTTTGATTGTCTAGGTTTGGCAATTTCATGGTGTCGCTCATGCTTTTTCTCCTTTAGGGGATGGTTGGTGGCTTTGAAAAAAGGTTGTGATCTGCTCGCGCAGTTGGTCTTGGGAAAAGGTGACAAAGCCATCCCCCCAAGACATTTGCACATCGCCAGGGGTGAAGGTGTTTTCCTCTGCGATGTGAATTTTTCCTGCCATTTCTGGGCGTTTGGACAGGGTGTCTTGAACAATCGGTATGTCCTGCGTGTGGCAGGTGATACGCAAGAATCCCTCTTTATCCCGATGGGCCGCGCAAAAATCCATGACCATCTGCCGCAGTTGCTTTTGATACACGGGGGCCGGAATTTTATGCAGAAAAACCCGCGCAATGGCCAAAGCAATGTCCGCCGCCGTGTGTTCCATGGTTTGAATCAGGTGATCATGCATCAACATGATCCCCGTGATTTGATCGGCGAGTTTTTCCAGGGCTTGGGACTGCTTGGCTTCAAAATGGTTTTGGGCTTCCTGATAGCCTTCGCTGCGACCGTCTTCAAAGGCAAGGGTTTTGGCAATCTGCAAATCCTCGTCACTATGCAGCAACAGGGGGCCTGTATCTTCGGGCAGTTCCTCAACCGCCACAGCCTCGGGCATGGTCTGAACCACGTCCTGAACCAAGCCGGCATCATCAAAACGCTGAGAAAAAAGGAATTTTTGTGTCATGATCAATACACCAATTCATCCCCACCTTTGCTGTCGGAGATATCGATTTCTCCTTTATCCGCAAGGTCTTTGGCCACCCGCACCACGTGCATTTGGGCATCTTCCACATCCCGAACTTTGACGGGCCCCATGGCCTCGATATCTTCACGCAGGATTTTGGCCGCACGCTCGGACATGTTGCCAAAGAACAGTTCCCGAATCCCCTCTGACGCCCCTTTCAAAGCCACAGCCAGTTTTTCTTTGTCCGCATCCCTGAGGACGGCCTGAATCCCTGCAGGATCCAAGCGATTGAGGTCATTAAAGGTAAACATCATGGCTTTGATTTTTTCCGCTGAATCGCCGTCGCGCTCTTCCAAGGCACTCATGAATCGGGATTCGGTGCTGCGATCAAAGCCGTTAAAGATTTCTGCCATCATTTCAAAGGCATCGCGTTTGTTGGTGCGGGCAATGTTGCTCATGAATTCATTGCGCAGCGTTTTTTCAACATCGCTGAGGACTTCTTTTTTCACGGCCTCCATTTTCAGCATGCGCTGAATCACATCCATGGCCAAGGATTCTGGCAACAGTCCCAACACCTTGGCCGCATGATCCGGACGCACTTTGGATAAAACCACAGAAACAGTCTGGGGATATTCGTTTTTCAGGAAGTTGGCGAGCACGTTTTCGTTCACGTTGCCCAATTTGTCCCACATGGTGCGTCCTGCGGGACCGCGAATATCCTCCATAATGGCGCCCACGCGTTCGCTGTCCATGACTTGGGCCAACAAGCGTTCTGTGGTGTCATAGCTACCCACCAAGGATCCGGTTTGGCTAAAGCTTTCCACAAAATCCATGAGCAGTTTTTCAATCACGGCGGCCTCGACCTTGCCAAGGGTGGCCATGGTTTGGGAAATTTCCCTGATTTCGTCATCCTGCATCAAGCGAAACAGCTTGATGCTATAGGTTTCCCCAAGCGCCAGCATCAGCATGGCGGCTTTTTCTTGGCCGGTTAAGGTTTTGTATTGATCACGGTCAATGCGTACAGCCATGGTTATTGTCCCTCGTAAATCCAGCCGCGAATGATGTTCAGGGCTTCTTCTGGGTGTTGTTCGATGATTTCACCGACGCGTTTGACGCTGGATGTGCGAATTTGGCCTTTGATGGAATCAATGTTGATCATGTCCGCGGCATCGGCACTGTCCTGACGGGATCCGGCGATGGCTTTGCCACTGGGTCCCTCTAGGGCAGGGGTAATGCCGGCTGCGGCCAGCAACTGATCGGATGTTTCGCCGCCTGTGATTTCGGGGACACTCTCCAGAACCTTTTGCATCAGCGGACGAATCACAAGGAAGATCACCAACAGACCGATGAACGAGAGAACCAACGTTTCAATGATTTTGACATAATTGTTCACGTCAATCTGATCCAGCAGCGAGACTTTTTCATCAAGGCCTTTATCATCAAAGGCAATGAACTGCATGTTGATGACTTCGACTTTGTCGCCGCGCTCTTCATCGTACCCGACGGCGGATTTCACGATGGTGGCGATTTTTTCTAATTCTTCGGGGGTGCGGGGTTTATAGGTGCGCTCGCCTTTATCATTGGTGTCATACATCCCGTCCACAACAACGGCCACGGACAGTTTGCGCACCACGCCGGATTGACGCACTTTGCTGGTGATTTGCTTAGAGACTTCGTAATTCAGGGTTTCTTCGGACCGGCGCGATAGGTCTTGGGCTGCATTTTCGCTTTGTTGGCCTTGGTTTTCGGGCAGGTTATTTTCCACAGAAACGGTTTTGGTGGGGTTGGTGGTTTGATTGTCTTCTGTCACGGTTTGGGATGAACGCACCGCTGATTTTTCAGGGTCAAAGGTTTCCGTATTGGTGCTGACCTGATCAAAATCCATATCGACATTGGTTTGCAAGCGCACTTTGCCCACCCCCAAAGTGCTTTCCAAAAGGGTTTTTAATTCGCTGGAAAGCCGGGTTTGATAGGCAGAGCGCATATCTTCGTTGGTGCTGGCATCGCCCGAACCCTCTTGGGTTTCCTGGGCATGGGCAATCAGATTGCCGTTGTTGTCGATGATGGACACCGCGTTGGTTTTCAGCTCTGGCACGGCGGAGGCCACCAGATACTGAATGGCCATGACCTGAGATTTGGACAAGGTGGTGGACGATGCCAAACGCAAAAAGACTGAGGCTGAGGGGGCCTGTTTTTCCTCAGAAAACAACTGACGCTCGGGCAGGACCAGATGAACACGGGCATTGCGAATGCCGGCGATGGACATGATGGTTTTGGCCAGCTCTCCCTCCAGAGCCCTGATTTTTGTTATGTTTTGTTTAAAGCTGCTGGTGCCAAGCCCCTCGTCTTTGTCAAAAAGCTCGTATCCTGAGCTGCCCCCACGGGGCAGGCCCGCCTCGGCCAGCAAAATACGCACACGCCCCGTCTCTCCGCTGGCCACCAACAGAGATTTTCCCTCTTTTTCCAAGCGATAGGGAATACTCGCAACCTCTAACCGCGCCACGATTTCATTGGCATCCACAGGATCCAAATCGTTATACAGGGGCTGCATATCCACAGTCCCCATACGGGTGCTGACCGAAACCATAAAAACGATCAGGGCCAAGGCCAAGCCCACAAACAGAACCAACTTCACGGGGCCCAAGCCCCGAAGCTTTTCCAGCAATGACCCTTGGGGGGAAGAAAGGACGTCTTCAGCCATGGTTTTCTTTTTTTATCATTCTTGGTTTTTTTGGGGTTAATCCCAAAACACGTCTTTAGTGTGAACCTGAAATCTAAAAAAAGGGTAAAGGATGGGAAAATTTTGCCTGTTGCTGCATGAAACCAGACGGGGAAATATCTATATAATTGATTATATAAGGAAAAATTTTTCTTTTTAACGCTATAAAAAGGGGATGTTTCTGCCTATTGGTTGGTCTCTTCCCCGATACACGTGGCGCGGCACCACGCCAGATTCATGGTTTTTTGATCGTTTTGGGGCAAGGGGGCGTTCAGGTGCATCCGGTAAACCTCCAACCCCTCGAGCACGCGCTGAACATAGTTGCGTGTTTCGCGGTAGGGAATGTTTTCAATCCAATCCAGCATGTGCGTGGGGGTTTGATAACGGGGATCCCCGTTATCCCGAATCCACCGACGCACCGCCCCTGATCCGGCATTATAGGCCGCAATGGCCATGGGATAGGCCCCATCAAAATCCTGTAGCAGGGTTTCCAAATGGGCACTGCCCAGCATGACATTATAATTGGGATCCCGTGTCAGGGCCGCCTGATTATAAGCAACACCCAATTGTTTCGCCGTCATTTTGGCCGTCCCAGGCATCAGCTGCATCAGGCCCATGGCCCCCACGGGGCTGCGGGCGTCCACCTGAAAAACACTTTCCTGCCGCGTTAATGCCAGTGTTAAGGGCTTTTCCGTGGGTAAATTGTTCATATAGGAAAACTGGCTGGGGAATTCAAACATCACCAACGATTGTCCATCGTTTTTGGCTTTTTTCGCCAAGGATACGGATACATTCATCCGCCCCCAACGCACCAGATGATCCAGCAACGCCACGCGCAGGCCCACATCGTCAAAGGTTTCAAACGTATGACGGGCAAAGGGCATCATGCGTTTGTCTTCCCCCAGATTGTTCAGGGCCCCCAAAATCCCCATAAATGTCTGAAACTGGGGCGGCGCCGAAGACAACGGCGTTGCGGCTGGGGGCTGGGGCAAAACGCCCTTGCGTCCCAATTTGCTGAGTGCCAGTTGGCCGTAAAAGGTTGTGGGGTGACTGGCGGCGTCTTCTAAATACTGTTGTTGTTTGTCTGTATCGTTCAGGGCGGCATACCCTTCCGCCAACCAGTACGCCCCGCGGGCTTGGCTGATGGGGGTTTCCACGGCATCATGCAGACGGTGAAAATGGATCAACGATTGTTCGGCCCACCCCAATTTTTTCAAGGCAATGAATCCCGCCAGAAATTCTGCCTCTGCCAACCCTTCCCCAGCGTTTTGGTGATTATTGGCGGCGAAGGCGTAGGCTTTTTTGTCATCCCCCGATTTTAAAAACCGACGCACCACAATGGATTGATATTTCCAGACTTTATCGGGCTCTAAAACCGTTGCATCAGGGGCAATACGCCCTAAAAAGCGGGCCATATCCTCATTTTTTTTGGCATCATAGGCATACACCGCCGCATCGAACAAAAACCCAGGGTCCTGCCGATACCGTCCGGAAACGGCCGAAGCGGCCTGCGCGGCGCGACGTGATTTGGTTTTCAGGGCTTTGCGGGCCTCGATCACATCCCAAGCCTGCGGCGATAAATACCCGCGCATCATGGGCAGTTGATCGTATTTTTTATCCCATACCAGCTGGCTGGCCCGCATCAGATGATCATCATCCCGCAAAACATCCCCGTAGCGGGCCATGAAATCGCTGGCCTCTGATTCTGAAAAATCGCCGGTGCGCCACAGAAAAACAGCGTAAGATTTGATAAAAGAACGGGGAAGGCTGGCATCCTGATCCATCATGCTAAGCGCATGAACGCGCCCCCCATTGGTTTGGGGGGGAAATCTCAACAACCAAGCCGTTAAGGCCCCGCCGTCCTGACGCCCCACAATATCCGATTCACCCTTGGCCTGAAGGGCGGCTTGCATAGGCCAGTTTGGGTGCGCCTCTAAAAATGCCGCGATGTCTTCGGCTGAGGCCTTTGGGTCGGATCGTAAACGAAACCATGTCACGGCGTCTTTTAAAACGGGGTTTTGGGCCCGTCTGGCCCATGTTTGGGCATCATCCCATCGCCCCCGATCCAGGGCATCAAAGGCCGATTGATACGCCTGACGATCGGATGACGACAACGATGCCGCCGCCGCCATGGCAAAGCCACACCACATCCATGCAAAAAACAAAAACCGCATACAAAACCGCTGAGAGAGAGAGATCATTTTTACCCCATGACCCTTAAAATCCTGCTTAATGCCACCCTATCTGGCCAATCATCATCAAGAAAATCTGGGCCAAGGGCAAGCCTTTTTCCCCTGCCCCCATCTCTTTTCAAGGTCTGATTTTATCTCACCAAAGGTTTTCCGGATTGTATACCGGTAAGATGACCCTCTTGCATCACAATCTGACCGGCCACCAAGGTGTGGGTGGGCCACCCTGTCACGGTTTTTCCTGCGTAGGGGGTCCAACCACAGGGGCTGACGATGTCGGCGATGGTGACGCGGCGTTTCAGGTCCACCAGCGTGATGTCCGCATCAAAGCCCACACCCAAACGCCCCTTTCGGGGAAAATCATACACACGGGCCGGCCCCGCACACAACACATCCACCACACGGCTGAGGGGGAAAAGCCCCTGATGCGCAAGATCCAACATCAACGGCAACAGCGTTTGCACCCCAGGCATCCCCGATGGCGAGCCCGGGTAGGGCAAGGATTTTTCCGCGCGTGTGTGCGGCGCATGGTCCGAGGCCACCACATCCACCAACCCCCGTTGCATCGCCCGAATCAATGCGGCGCGATGGTGGGGGGCCTTGATGGCGGGATTCATTTGCACCAAACTGCCCTGTTGTTCATAACAGTCTGGGGCGGTGAAAATCAGATGTTGGGGCAAAATTTCCACCGTGGCGACATCCCGAGATGTCGCCAAAACCTCCATTTCCTCCGCCGTTGTGATGTGGAGCAGATGCAGGCGTTTTCGGGTTTCTCTGGCCAGAGCGATAATGCGACGGGTGGCCTTTAGGCACACCTCTTCATCCCGCCAAAGGGGGTGATCAAGGATTGTTTGGGCCAAGGGTTTGCGGGCGATCAAACGCTCTTCATCCTCGGCATGAATGGCCACACGGCGGTGGGTTTGCCGCAACACGGACCGCAAATGATCATCATCGGAAACCAGCAGGGTGCCGGTGCTGCTGCCCATGAAAATTTTAATGCCGACACACCCAGAGAGGTCCTCTAGGGCAGGCAAAACATCGGCGTTGTCCAGACTGGCCCCCCCAAAAAATCCATAATGACACCAAGGATTCTGGGACGCTGTGTCAAGCTTTGCCTGCAAAGCCGCCACCGTGGTTGTGGGGGGTTTGGTGTTGGGCATTTCCATGATGGCCGTCACACCGCCCAGCACAGCCCCGCGCATGCCACTGTCCAAGGTTTCTTTTTCAGGGAATCCCGGGTCCCGAAAGTGAACCTGAGAGTCAATCACCCCAGGCAAAACATGCAAATGTTGCGCGTCAATCACCGCAGGGGCACTGGCCCCGCCAAGATCCCCCATATCGGCGATTAGGCCGTTTTTTATGCCCACATCCCCAACGGCCTGCTGCCCCCAAGGCAACATCAGTGTGCCGTTTTTAATCAAGAGATCAAAGGTCATGGTGTACTCCTAGCTATAAAAAAGAGATGTGGACTGCACCACGTATTGGGCCATGTCAGGCCAACATCGTCAAGACAAAACAAGGGGACAAAACAAGGGGATGTGCACAAAAACCATCTTGGATCAAAGACTGTGGGGGCGTTCTGTTGCCCGGTGCCCCCCGACCGCTAGGAAAATCCAAAACAAGCCGCGGTTAGGCAGCCAGTTTCAGGTTCGCCTGAGGTGTAACGTTATCGTTAGCACTTAGAGTTTTGGCCCGATAACAGCGGTACCATACCGAACGAAAGTCATATCTTTATTACGCCCGTCGATCCTGATTCACCCCCGCCGCAAAGTCCCCAAAGTTTTTTTGAAGGCTCTGGGGTGGAGGTGCCGGGTTCCGCCCCCGGGTCCGAAACGCCTATTCCATACACCATTTATCGTCATAGTTATGTTGCCATAACCCCCATTATCTACCACTTTTTTCCTGTAAACGCAAGGGGTTTGCGCAGTTGTTCCTGCGGTTTGGTGAAAGCGGGATATAAACTGAGCAAGGGATCATCAGAAACCGTATACAAAACAGGGTCTTGGGTAAAACCATTAAACTTTGTGGCCATGGTGCAGCCATAAGCCCCCAATTGACCAATTTCGATGTAATCCCCCTCTTGCACATCATCGGGCACCATGAAGGGGCCCTGCATAACATCCATGGAATCACACGTTGGCCCATAAAACCGGAACGCATGTTCAGCCTTGGGCACCCGCAAGGACGAGCGATGAAGGCGTGTGGGGAACACAAATCCAAGCTGCCCCGCATCAAACAGGCTGCCGTAGGTGCCATCGTTGATATACAGGGTATCCCCCCGCCGCATGTCCACACGCACCAAAACCGATCCACTTTCGGCCACCAAGGCCCGTCCTGGCTCGGCAATAAGGGTCATGTTTTCGTGGTTTGGCAGGTGGGAAAAGGCTTCGTGGATGGCATCAAAATACAAATGCAAATCCGGCGGCGTTAACCCAGGATAAATGGACGGAAACCCACCCCCGACATTGAAATACTGCGGGGGTGTGGGCAAATCATCCAACACCGTACGGCACATGCGAATGGCAATGCGGTAGGCATCCGGATTCATGCACTGGGAACCCACATGAAAAGAAATCCCGACTTCGGCGGCATGCTGGGACACCAGACCAATTAACGCCGGCGCATCATGCAGGGCCACACCAAATTTGTTGGCCAGCGTAATTTCCGAATAGCTGTTGGGCATGGCCAAGCGAACATGCAGCGACAGGTCCTTGGCGTGCCCTGTTTCTTCTAGGATTTTTCTCAGCTCCGCCTCGGAATCCAGCGAAAAATGCCGCACACCAAAGTCGTGGTAGGCTTTGGCAATGGCATGACGGGGCTTGACCGGATGCATGTAAAACAATGTGGCATCGGGGAATCGGCCAGAGAGATCCTCAGCCTCTGTCAAGGATGCCACATCAAAAGAGCGCACCCCTACCCGATACAAATCGGTCAAGATCACAGGATCAGGGTTGGTCTTTACAGCGTAAAGCAACCGGGCCTGAAAATTGTCGTGAAAATACTGGGTCGCTGCCGCCAAAGCATGGGGGCGATACAAAACCGCAGGATCACAAAGCTGTCGCAAGGACAGGGCTGTAGCAGTTGTCGTGGTGCTCATTTCGCATAAAGACCCCAAAAACGTTGACACAGCGCTTTTCTTGCGTTGCCTTTGCAAACCTCTGTTGGCGCAATCAAAACGAAACCCGTGATACACAAACTGCGCCCTGCATGCAAGGTTTTTTTTGAGATTTTTTTGACACCATCCACGCCCATCCCAAAGGCAGATTATGGGCAGGCGAACGGTCGGCCAAGGATACGTTTCTATGCGATGGGCTATAAATATGTCCTTGACAATTCTGGCGCTTCTTTTAAGGTGAGGCCCTTGATTTTAAAAGAGGCTTTTTTGTTATGAAATCTGGCATTCACCCCAAATACCATGAAATTACGGTTGTTATGACCGATGGGACATCTTTTAAAACCCGCACCACTTGGGGAAAGCCAGGGGACACCATGAATTTGGACATTGACCCCAAAACCCATCCCGCTTGGGTGGGTGGCCAGAGGAAATTGACCGATGCCGGACAATTGTCCCGCTTTAACAAGCGGTTTAAGGGCATGACCTTCCCGGGTGGCGGCGCCGCTTAGGCCCCACAATCTTCATGTTTTGGTTTTTGGGCCGCCCATGCGTTTGGTTTTAAAATTTGGGGGAACCTCTGTGGCCGACGTGGGTCGTATGCGCCATGTCGCCACCATTGTCGCCCGTGAAATCCAAGCCGGCCACGAGGTCGCCGTGGTGGTATCCGCCATGGCCGGCACCACCAACCAACTGGTGCGCTGGGTCGAAGAGGCCAGCCCCATCCATGACCCAAGGGAATATGACGCTGTGGTTTCCACGGGGGAGCAGGTCACCGCCGGATTGATGGCGCTGCTTTTACAGGACCACGGCTTGACGGCCCGCTCTTGGTTGGGGTGGCAGATTCCCATTCGCACATCCGCCCTGCACGCCAAGGCCCGCATTTTGGGCATTGAGGGCAAAGACCTTGTGGCCTCTATGGCCCGCGGAGAGGTTCCTGTGGTGGCCGGCTTTCAGGGGGTCGCCCCCGATGGACGCATCACAACGGTGGGACGGGGCGGCAGTGATACAGCGGCTGTGGCCTTGGCGGCGGCATTAAAGGCCGATCGCTGCGATATTTATACCGATGTTGACGGGGTTTATACCTGTGATCCGCGCATTGTGCCGGCGGCGCGGAAACTGCATACCATCAGTTATGAAGAAATGCTGGAAATGGCGTCTTTGGGGGCCAAAGTGCTGCAAACCCGTTCGGTGGAATTGGCCATGAAAGAAGGGGTTGCCGTTCAAGTGCGATCCAGTTTTACAGAAAGTGAGGGAACCATGGTGGTGGATGAAAGCCGCGTTTTGGAAAGTGAAGTGATCCGCGGCGTCACCTATACACGGGACGAGGCCAAGGTGTCTTTGTTTAAGGTGGTGGATCAACCCGGGATCTCGGCGTCTTTGTTTGGTCGTCTCGCAGATGCGGGAATCAACGTGGATATGATTGTGCAAACCAACGCAGGCGGCGATGGACGCACGGATATGACCTTTACCGTCACGCGCAGTGATGCGGCGCGGACCAAAGTGATTTTAGGCGAGCTCAAGGAAACCTTGGGCTATGATGCCTTGGATATCCGGCAAGATGTCGCCAAAATCAGCGTTGTGGGATTGGGCATGCGAAGCCATGTGGGTGTGGCGAAAAAAATGTTTGAAACCTTGGCCGATAAAAAAATCAACATTCAGGTGATTTCTACCTCTGAGATCAAAATCAGCGTTTTGATTGATGATGCCTATACCGAGCTGGCGGTCAGGTCCCTGCATACCGCCTATGGTCTGGATCACGGAACACCCGTTTTATGACCGTGAATCATCAGCGGGGCACGGATTTTTTAGGGTGCCGTTATCCCATTTTGGGGGGGGGCATGACGTGGGTATCGGAACGCTCCCTTGTTTCCGCCCTGTCGAATGCTGGGGCTTTTGGGGTTTTGGCCTGTGGGGCCATGTCGCCAGAGCGACTGCGCGAAGAAATTCAGGCCACACGCGCCCTGACCGATCAGCCCTTTGGGGTCAATCTGATTTTGATGCATCCGGAACTGGATACCCTGATTGATGTGGTTTGCGAGGAAAAAGTATCCCATCTGGTCTTTGCCGGCGGCATTCCGGCCAAAACCCACATCGATCGGGCCCATCAGGATCACGTGAAGGTCATGGGCTTTGCCCCCAATGCGGGCATTGCCAAAAAACTGGTCAAATCCGGCATTGATGCCCTGATTGTCGAAGGGCACGAAGCCGGCGGCCACATCGGCCCCGTCAGCACCACCGTTTTGGTCCAAGAGATTCTGGGCACCATCACAGAGGTTCCTGTTTTTGTGGCAGGTGGCATCGGCAGCCGCAAGGCCATACAGGCGTATATGGACATGGGGGCCGCAGGCTGCCAGCTGGGAACCCGTTTTGTGTGCGCCACAGAATCCCGAGCGCACCCCAACTTTAAAGCGGCCTTTATCAAAGCCAGCGCCCGAGATGCCATTGTTTCCGTGCAACTGGATAAACGCTTTCCGGTGATTCCTGTCCGCGCCCTAAAAAATCAGGGGATGGACGATTTTGTAACGTTTCAACGACACGTCATTGATGAGGTAGACCGCGGCGCCCTGACCCTGAAAGAGGGTCAATTAAAAATTGAACATTACTGGGCCGGCGCCCTTCGCCGCGCGGTGATGGATGGGGATGTGGACACAGGATCCCTGATGTGCGGCCAAAGTGTGGGCATGGTCACACGGGAAGAACCTGTTGCGGATATTTTGGCGGATTTGGTTGGATAAGACATCCATCACACCAAAAACGCGCTGGCCAATCCCAAAAAGGCAAAAAAGCCAACAACATCCGTCACGGTGGTCAAAAACACTGTGGAGGACAGGGCCGGATCCAGGCCCATTTTCTTAAGACTCAGGGGGATCAAAGCCCCCGCCGCACTGGCCGCCACCAGATTGGCCAGCATGGCCGCCGCCATAACAATCCCCAGCTTGGCATTATGAAACCATAAATAGGTCACAACCCCGCTAAGGACCGCAAACACGGTGCCCAGCAACAGACCCGTCATGATTTCTTTGCTGACCACACTTAGCCGGTTTTCATTCCCGATATGACGCATGGCCAGTGCCCGCACGATGATGGTTAAGGTTTGGGTTCCCGAATTGCCCCCCATAGAGGCCACAATGGGCATCAAAACCGCCAAGGCCACCAAGCTGCTGATGGAATCCTGAAACTGAGAAATCACCAGTGATGCCAAAATGGCTGTGAGCAAATTCACAAACAACCACTGAAACCGGCCAAAAGCCGAACGCCACGCCGCTTTGTACACCTGACCGCTGGAGGATACACCGGCCAGACGCAAAAAATCTTCCTCAATTTCCCGATCAATGATGTGAACCACGTCATCCACGGTGATCATCCCCAAAATATGACCACTCTTATTCACCACAGGGGCCGAAACCAAGCCGTATTTTCGAAACAAAAAGGCCACGTTTTCCTGATCTTCTTCCGCGGGTATGGTGTGCAGCTGCGTTTCCATCAGCTCGGACAAACTCTGACTGCGGCGCGATCGGATCAGGCGGGATAACGGCAACACGCCGAGGGGACGGTTTTTCGCATCCACAATAAACACATCATAAAAATCATCCGGCAAATTGCGATGACTGCGCACGTAATCAATCATCTGGCCCACGTCCCAATGCTCGGGCGCGGTGACACAGTCGCGCTGCATCAATCGTCCGGCGGACTCTTCGGGATAAACCAGCGATTCTTCTAAAATCACACGCTCTTTGGATGGCAGGGCTGAAAGCAGCTGTTCTTTATCCTCGGGCCGAAAGGCCTCGATGATCTGAACCGCATCATCCGTGTCCATCTGACGGAAGGCTTCTGTGAGGATCTTCTCGTCCAAATGGGGAATGATAATTTCGCGGGCAGGCTCGTTCAGATAGGTTAAAATGTCCGAGAGGGTATCGGCATCCAAACGGCAGGCAACATCCCGCTGATCTTCATCACTCAGGCTGTGAATCCATTCTGCGGCATCGGCGGGGTGCAGGGTCCTTAAAGCGGCCGGTAAAGCCATGCGGCTTTCCACCGTCTCTAAATCCAAAAGAGCCGATAAATGTTCAGGGGTCCATTCCTTTTCATCGGCCATGCCCCCCTACCCTTCTGCATCAACAACCGCAATGGCTGCCATATTCACAAGGCCCCGCGCGGTGATGGAGGGCGTTGCCACATACGCCGGACGATCCACACCCAGCAACAGGGGGCCGATGGGCAATCCCTCTCCCAGCGCCTTGGTCATGGTATAGGCAATGTTGGCCGCATCCAGTGACGGCATCACCAGAAAATTGGCCTCCCCCGCAAAGGCGGAATCAGGGAAAATACGATCCCGCACTGTTGTATCCAGGGCCGCATCGGCATGCATTTCGCCCTCTACGGGGAACGTGGGATCTTTTTCCAGCAACAGTTCCCGAACACGGGCCATTTTTTTGGCAGAGGGCAATTTGCTGCTGCCGAAATTGGAATGGGATAACAGGGCCACCTTGGGCTCCAAACCAAACCGGCGAATTTGATCCGCACCCAAAAAGATCATATCCACCAGATCTTCTGCGCTGGGATCGGGATTCACGTAGGTATCGGAAAAAAAGTAAACGCCCCGCGGCAAAATCAGAATGGACAGGGCCGAGCAACGTTTCACCCCCGCCTTTAGGCCAATAATGCGGTTAATGTGCTTCAGGCTTTCCTGATACGATCCCCGAATTCCACACAGCATGGCATCGGCTTGGCCGCTCTTTACCAGTAAGGCGGCCAGAACCGTTGTGTCGGTGCCCACAATAAACTGGGCTTTGTCTGGCGAAACCCCATGACGGGCGGTAATCTGGTGATACATGCGCCAGTGTTGGGCATAATCCGGATTATGGGCGGGATCCACCACATCACAATGGGGGCCGATTTGAATTTTTAATCCCAACTGTTCCAGACGGCCTTCAATCATGGCGGGGTCCCCGATAAACACAGGTCGGGCCAACCCCTCGTCCACCAGAATCTGACCTGCCCGCAACACGCGGTCATCGTCGCCTTCGGCAAAGACAATTTTTTTGCCGCTGCCGCGGGCCCGCTCGAACACCGGACGCATCAACAGGCCAGAGCGGATCACAAACTGATTCAGCCCCTGAATATAGGCCTTGATATCGGAAAGGGGCCGTTTCGCCACCCCCGAGTCCATAGCCGCCTGAGCCACCGCCGCCGTAATATGGACATACAAACGGGGATCAAAGGGTTTAGGAATCAAATAATCCCGCCCGAAAATCATGGATTCGGCACTGTTATAGGCGCGGGCGACCACTTCGGATGGCTCGGCCTTGGCCAGATCCGCAATGGCCTTTACACACGCAATTTTCATGGCATCGTTGATGCAGGTGGCCCCCACATCCAGCGCCCCACGAAAAATATAGGGAAAGCACAATACATTGTTGACCTGATTGGGATAATCCGACCGACCGGTGGCAATAATGGCGTCGGGACGGGCCGCCTTTGTCAGGGACGGAAGAATCTCAGGATCCGGATTGGCCAGCGCAAAAACGATGGGGTTTTGATTCATGCCTTTGAGCCATTCGGGCTTGAGCACATTGGGGGCGCTGAGGCCCAGAAAAATATCCACCCCGACGAGGGCTTCCTCCAACGTCCGCGCTGATGTGCCAGAGGCAAATTTACTGAGAAAAGGATTCATGCCCTCTTCCCGACCGCGATAAACCACACCATAAAGATCGGTGACAATAATGTTGTCCCGTGGCAGCCCCAATTTCACCAGCATATCCAAACATGCCAAGGCCGCCGCCCCGCCGCCGGAGGTTGTCAGTTTGACGGTTTCCAGGGTTTTTCCCGCCACCTCAATGGCATTCACCAACGCCGCCGCCACAATGATGGCCGTGCCATGCTGATCGTCATGAAAAACCGGAATGTCTAACTTCGCCGCCAGCGCCTGTTCCACCAGAAAACAATCGGGGGCTTTGATATCCTCTAAATTGATCCCACCAAACGTGGGGGCCAGCGATGCCACGATATCAATCAATTTGCTGGGATCCTGTTCATCAATTTCGATATCAAAACAATCAATGTTGGCAAATTTTTTAAACAAAACGGCCTTGCCCTCCATCACGGGCTTGGCCGCTTTGGGGCCGATGTTACCTAGGCCCAAAACTGCGGTTCCGTTGCTGATGACGGCCACCAAGTTGCGGCGGTTGGTGTAACGGAAAATGGCCTCTTCATCATCCACAATGGCCAGACAGGGGGCAGCCACCCCTGGGGAATAGGCCAGAGCCAGATCCCTTTGATTGCTCAGATTTTTCGTGGGTTTGATTTCCAGCTTCCCAGGCCGTGGAAACTCGTGATAATTTAACGCCGCATCATCCAACTTTGTCATTGTGAATCCCTTTGATGAATCATGGCTAGGCAAGCCTCCGCTGCATAGCCGCCTTTGTTTTTTTTGGTGGGATGGGCGCGTTCTATGGCCTGATCCCAGTTTTCTGTTGTTAAAATGCCATTGATGATCATGATGTTTTTGGACAAAGCCAGTGTCATCAATCCATTGGCACTGGTTTGGCACACCACATCATAATGGCTGGTTTCCCCGCGAATCACGCATCCCAAGGCAAGATAGCCATCAAAGGCCGAAGAGGCCCCCGCCATGGCCAAGGGAATTTCCAGCGCCCCCGGGACATCCTGAACCTGATAATGGGCCCCTTTGTCCTTTAAAACGGCGGAGGCCCCCTCTAGCAAAAGATCCGCAATCTGACGATAAAAGGTAGCGCGTACAATCAAAATACGGGACATCATGGGTAAAGCCAGAGACAACAGACAAAAATCAGATTGAGAGGTTAAGAGGCAGCGGGATGCGGGAAAAAAGCCAGCGATAGCTTCATCGCATCCCCCTGCGCCAACTCTACATCAAGTTTTATATGTTGGCTATACTGTCGTGCCAAACTGGTAATTCCAGGCAAGGCTGTCAGATCCCGTGGCAAGGTGTGAAACGCGTCTTTGCTGAGAACAAACACCACATCCAAAACACCATACCCCTTTAAAAGCTTAAGGGTCATTTCAACCTCGCTTTTCGGCTGAACACATAACACAATCAACGACAGGAGCATTTTTAGAGCATCCTCAAACAGCTTTTGAGGCAACATCACATCAGATCCACCGCTGTGGTTTAAGGAAATTGAAACCCCTTTGTAATGAAACTGACTTTGAAACGCGGGAATGATGGCATCCATCATATCCAAAACAGAGGCCGTCACCATGGATTTTTGATTGGGGTGCCCTGCAACACCATCGTCTGTGGCGCTTTCCCCAAGATGCCCCCCTGTACCGATTGAGGACGATGCCATGGGCAAAAGAGACAAAACAAACGCCCCATCCGGCAAAGAGCGCAAACTATAACGCAGAATCCTTCCATGATTAAAACGAAACATGCCATGATGTGGCTTTTGCCCCATAAAGCGGCTGAGCAATCGTTTTTGAAACGCAGGCCAACGATGTCCAGAAAGATGCCTGAGAAGCAATGGTTTAAGAAATTCCAGAAGATCATGCAGGCGCATGCCCTCGTAAGACTCTTTGGACGCATCCAAACACAAAAGATCGTAACACGCTGTATTCATTCTTTGAATCCGACCATCCGATCCCCAGATCAGCAAACCCTCTTCCAAATCCTGAATCACCGATTCATGGACAGAAAGCAGGGTTTTATAATTCCGCTCCAGAGCCAAACGATCTGTCACATTTTCATAGGAAAAGAAAATCCCCCCCAAGGGATGCGGAATGATGGTAATTTTAATGGTGCGTTCATCCGGCAAATGCCACAAGGTTTGCTTGGGCTCGAGCAAAGATGTGAACATCCCCACGTATTCTTTGCGCATATTTTGAAAATCCAGGGATTCTGGCATCATGCGACACCGGCGCAGCTGATCCAAAAATTCGCCTATTGTGGGGCTTTGGGACAGCCACTCTTCCTCAAGCTTCCACATTTGCACAAAGGCATGGTTATAAAACTGCAGGGTGCGCCCAGCCCCAAAAATAGCCACCGCAGACCCCAGAAATTCGTAAATATCTTGTGATGCCTGAATGTGACGCTCTAAGACACTTTGTAAATCTTCCACAGCGCTGTAATCACTGGCATAGCCCACCACGGCCTCGCCATCCAGTGTAGGAATTTCGGTAATTTCATATAAACGGCGCTTTCCCCCCACGATGACCGTTGCGGTGGTGGATTGAGGGGCATCCCGCTCTAAGGCTGCCTTGGCCAAAACACACGCATCCCCATCGCCATAAAAAGGAATCTGTTTTTGAAGAACATGTTCTGGTGTTGTTTCAAAAACATCAGCGTAGGCAAAATTGCAATACTGGAGCACCATGCCTTTATCGCGAATCCAAGACGGTAAGGGGGATTTGTCTAACAAAAAACGAATTTTTCTCTGCCGCTGAACATCCCCGGCCGATTCACGACGCGCACCAAAAACCATCAAAATTTTATCAATCAAAGACGACATAGGAATTTCAGATTAACAATACCCATCACGATACAACAGTATGATCTTAGCAAGGGAAGATTGCGATTGCTTTAATCATTTTATATCTCCATCACTTTTAAGGCCAGACCCACAGAGCAGGGTATTGGCCTTTCAAAGCCCGAGAGGCAACAGCCGCCTGATCCTGTGTTTCATAAACACCAAAGCACGCGCTGCCACTGCCCGATAAACGGGCCAAACGGCAACCTGTTGTTTTCCGCAAGGACTGCAAAACACCCGCAATCACTGGGGCCTGTTGACAGGCCAGAGATTCAAAAGCATTGTGGGTGGCCCAAATATCTTTCATGTTTTTGATTGATTGTTCTCCACAATATTTTGATTTTTCAAAAGAAAGCTTTTCAAACATCATCTTTGTTGACAGCGCAACACCAGGAAAAACAATCACCAGAGGAGGCGTGACAACATCGGGAGTTACGGTCAGGCGATCCCCCGTTCCCTCCATAATCGCGTTTTGGGACAAAAGACAAACGGGCACGTCTGATCCTATGGATTTTCCGATGGATAGGATCTTTTCCTCATGTAAAGGATGAATGTTTTGAAGCAACCTCAGGGCCCCCGCCGCATTGGCAGAGGCACTGCCCAGTCCCGCCCCCACGGGGACCGTTTTATTCAGCTGCCACCGGCCAGCCACAGGGTGACCTAGGGCCGCCTCAAACGCTGTGTGGGCCCGCAGGATGCTGTTGGTGTTATCGGTGGGCACAGCCCCCGCAAAAGGGCCTGTGACCTGCAGGCGCTGGGTTTCTTTTGACTGGGGCTCCCCCGCCCTTAAAGACATTTCGCCCTCTGGATGAAACGATAAAGCGTCCCCTCCCCCCACAAAAACAACCAAACTTTGCAGGTTATGATAACCATCGCTTCTTTTTGAAATGACGTGAAGATTAAGGTTTATCTTAATAGGACAGATGAATTCCATGGCCCACTCTAAAATCCCAACCTTGCCAGACGGGACACGCCGGTGGCGTGACGGACAAAGGGTTTTTTAAGGATCGGCAGGCGATTCAGCATGGTTAATCCCACCCTGCGCATGGCCACAGGCAGCATCCCCGCATTCAGAAATAGGGTGTTTAGGACATGTGTGGCCTCTGCCATCACAGTGGCGTCCACCTGCCGCAAACGGCTATACAGGGACAAGGCATCCTTTAAAGGCAATCCCGCATGCAATTGTGGCTGCAACGCCCGACGCAGGGCCACCAGATCCCGCAACGTTAAATTAAACCCTTGTCCTGCAATGGGATGAATCGCGTGGGCCGCATCCCCCAGCAACACCACCCGATCGTGAACATAGGTTGACGCCAAAATGCGCGTCAAGGGCCAAAGCTGAGGGGCCCCCACCACCTGCAAATCCCCAAGGTGCCCCCCGAATTGGGATGATAGCGCCTTCAGGAACAGGGCCTCCCCGCCCTGTAAACGGGCTTTGGCATGGTCGCTGGGCTCGGTCCATACGAAGCAAGAGGCATGCTCGTCCTTAAGGGGCAACAACGCCAAAGGACCTGTGGGCAGAAACACCTCAAACGCTGTTTCGTGGTGGGGCTGGGCATGACGCACAAAGCCCACCAGCGCCGATTCTGGATACACATGACGATGCACGTCAATACCCGCCAAGGCACGCACGCCGGATTCCCGTCCATCTGCCGCAATCAGCAGCTGCGCCCGCCAACTGTGCCCCGCCGTATCCTGCGCGGTTATGCCGGTTGCATCGGACGCAAAGCCGGCAACCCCAGTCTCTTCCACCCATTGAATCAGGGGGTGGGCATCAATGGCGTCCTTGACAATCCGTCGCCACACGGGATTGTCCACAATATACCCAAAAGGCTGCAGATCATGCAGGGCATCATCAAACGTACAACGCCCCCCATCGCTGATAATTTCGATCCGGCGAATCAGGCCTGCGCCAGAGGTCATGGCATCCCAAACCCCAAGCGCTTTCAACAGCGGCACCGCCCCGCTGTTTATGGCCGTGGTGCGGCGATCTCGGGCCAGCAGATCATCAAAACGGCTTTTTTCAAAAACAACACACCGCGCCCCCACAGAGGCCAACGTCAACGCACACAGCGCCCCCGCCAAACCGCCCCCAACAATCAGAGTATCGACCATATGTCTCGTGTTCATGGCCCTATTATGGGGGGGAATCCGACGGGTCGCAAGATTCTTTATCGCCCCGCCAAAAGAATCATGCCCGCAACCCCTGCGCCCAGCCATCCGTTGGCATGAAACCAACGCTGGGTTGCGGTGGGGCTCTCCGGCGACCAAAGCCACCCCAAGGCCGCGCACCACGCAAGCCCCAAAGCCACCACCCACGGCACAAACACCCCCCATAGCAAAAACGCAAGCCCGTAAAGACCCATCACGGCGATCTTAACATGCGCCCCAAACAACACCGCGCCGGAATGAATGTGCAAGCGGGCATCATCCGCCCTGTCTTGGCAAGCGTATAGTGTGTCATAGGCCAACGTCCACACCACACAGGCCGCATACAACAGCCAAGGCACCGGCTGACCCACCGTAGCGGCCACCACCAACACCCCCGCATTAAAGGTCAAAGCCAGCACCACCTGCGGCCAAACAACAAATCGCTTGGCCAGAGGATACAAAACCACCAGCGGCAGCGTCGCCAAACCCACCACAATGGCTGCAAAAGGCAGTTGCCGCAAAACCCATAGCCCCATAAGCAAAAAAACCGCCAGAACGCTCAGGGCCTGAAATGGTGTGATTTTCCCCGCAGCCAAAGGGCGGCCCCGCGTCCGGGCCACCGCCGCATCAATACGTCGATCCCATAAATCATTGATAATGCATCCGGCGCTGCGCATGACCACCGCCCCGACAAAAAAAAGGCCATAAAACAACAAAGGGGCCTGAAAAAGGGCAAGGGCAAAGGCACAGGGCCAAAACAACAAAAAAATCCCCACAGGTTTATTCAAACGCACCAAATGGGCCACATCGCGGGGGGTCATGGCTATCCGAAACTTTGCACCAACGATCCCGCCAGAATATACCAGCCATCCACCAGCACAAAGAAAATCAGTTTAAACGGCAAGGAAATCGAAATTGGCGGCAACATCATCATCCCCATGGACATCAAAATGCTGGACACCACCATATCAATGATCAAAAACGGGATAAAAATCAAAAAGCCCATTTCAAAGGCCCGCCGCAGCTCGCTGAGGATAAAGGCCGGAATTAGGATGCGAAACGGCAGAGCCTCCGGCGTGGTCACCTCTGTTTTTTTCACCATGTTCGCAAACAAAGCCACATCTTTTTCCCGCACCTGTTTGCGCATAAAGGCATGAAAGGGTTTGCCCACAAGCTTAAGGGCCTCTTCCTCGCTTATTTTTTCCGCCATCATGGGCTCAATGGCTGTGGTGTAGGCCTCTTCTAATGTGGGCGTCATAATAAAGAGGGTCATAAACAGGGCCAAACCAATCAACACCACGTTGGGCGGCGTCTGTTGCAACCCCAAGGCCGTGCGTAAAAAGGAAAACACGATGATAATCCGCGTAAACGATGTCACCATCACCAAAATGGATGGGGCCAAGCTGAGGACGGTAATCAGGGCCACCAGCTGGAAAATACGTCCTGAGGCCTCGCCCTGCATTTCATCGGCAAAATCAATGGAAATGGCCTGAGCCCAAGCCCCATGGCCCCCCAGCAGCAGCATGACCACGGCAAATCCAACAATCCAAAAACCGCGCATTTGGTTTTTTCCCTTTGCGTTTTTTCCCTTTGCGTTTTTCCATGGGGCCTAGATTTCAGAAAAAAGTCAAGCCTGTCCCCTTTGATGGATGCAAATAATCCCGCCCCACCCCCTTGTGATCATCAAAAAAATCGTGTAAGAGGGATTCCCCTTTGACTTGTTTTTAGAATTTTTAAGGATACTCCCATGGCTGTTCCTAAGAGAAAAACCACCCCCTCTCGCCGAGGCATGCGCCGCGCCCATGATGCCATGCGCATTGTCGCATCCACCGAGTGCCCGAATTGCGGCAGCAACCGTTTGCCCCATCATGTTTGCCCCTCGTGTGGTCATTACAAAGGGCGCTTCGTTTTGGCAAAGCCAAACACGGATCAGCAAGACGCTTCGTAATCCCTTTTTTCCTTTCAAAAGGATGGCGCTATGCCTGCCTCTGCCCAGTCTATGACTTTGGCTCTGGATGCTATGGGGGGAGATTTGGCCCCCGATGCCGTTCTTAAAGGGGCGAATCTGGCGCTGCGTCGTCATCCGAACCTGCGTTTTTTGTTTTTTGGGGATGAAGCGGTTTTGACCCCCCGCCTGTTGCGCCTGAAAAAAATGCAGCGTGTGTCTGAGATTGTGCACGCGCCGCATGTTATCCCTGCCACCATGTCGGCATCCCAATCCTTGCGCCAGAGTCGGGATACCAGCATGCGCATGGCGCTGGAGGCTGTGGCCGAGGGTCGCGCCGATGCGGTGATTTCCGCCGGCAACACAGGGGCCCTGATGGCCCTTTCCAAAATGATTTTAAAAATGATTCCTGGGGTTCGTCGCCCCGCCATAACCGCGATGTTTCCCAGCTATACCGGCAGCGTGATTATGCTGGATCTGGGGGCCACCCTTGAGTGTGACGCGCCAACGCTGTATCAATTTGGGTTGATGGGATCCACGTTTGCCCAAACCGTTCTGGGATGGAATACCCCATCGGTGGGCTTGCTAAATGTAGGAGAAGAGCACCAGAAAGGGCACGAAGAACTGAAAGAAGCCGCGGCCCTGATGGCCCAAGACACCCGCATCCATTACACAGGGTTTTTGGAAAGCAATCACATCAGCCAAGGCCGCGCCGATATCGTTGTTACGGATGGTTTTACGGGGAACGTTGCCCTGAAAATGGCGGAGGGAACGGCCGATTTGATCAACAAAATGACCAAGCGGGCCTTTCAGCATACACCTTTGGCCAAACTGGGCTATGTTCTGGCCCGCCCTGCGTTTGCTAAGCTCAGGGGACAACTGGACCCCCGCCGTTATAACGGCGCGGTGTTTTTGGGACTGCAAAAGACGGTAATTAAAAGTCACGGCCGATCCGATGCCGTGGGCACAGCCACCGCCATTGGGGTTGCGGTGGATATGATTCAATACAAAACGATCCCTCTGATGATTCAACGCTTTACAGAGGAATCCCCTCTTCCTGCCTTGCCGGCCTCTGTCTCTCAGCCCCAAGCGGATTTGGTTTTGTGACGCGCCGCCCTTGGACTGTTTTGGGTACGGGGTCCTATCTGCCCCCACGCGTTGTGCATAACAACGATTTGATGGCGCTCTTTGGCTTAGAGACGGACCATGAATGGATCGTGCAGCGCACAGGAATTGTCCAAAGACATTTGGCGGAAAAAGGGGAAACAACATCCACCCTGGCGGTGAAGGCCTCTTTGGCTGCCCTGAACACCGCGTCTCTTCGGGCCTCTGACATTGATATGATTGTTTTGGCCACCACGTCCCCTGATGACACCTTTCCCAGTGTGGCCAGCAAAGTCCAGCATGCTTTGGGATGTCGGACGATTCCTGCCTTTGATGTGCAGGGGGTGTGCAGCGGGTTTCTGTATGCGCTGGTCACAGCCGATGCATGGATTCAGGCGGGCCACGTTCGCACCGTTTTGGTCATCGGGGCCGAAACCATGTCATCCTTAGTGGATTGGAAAGACCGGCGGACAGCCGTTTTGTTTGGGGATGGGGCTGGGGCGATGATTTTGCGTGCAGCAAAAAACACACCATCTGGCCTGCTGGGCAGTGCCATGCATTGTGATGGGGCGTATCATGATATTTTAAAAACAGACGGGGGCCCCTCAGGAACCGGCACCGTTGGACACATTCAGATGCAAGGGCAAGATGTTTTTCGTCATGCGGTCCAAAAACTGGGCAGTGCCTGTTTTGAAGTGCTGGATCAAGCGCACCTTAGCATCTCAGAGATTGATAAAATCATTCCCCACCAAGCCAACGCCCGTATCTTGGCATCCCTGCAGGACCGCCTGTCCGCCAGAGACGATCAGATGGTCATCACCGTCAACCAGCATGCCAACACGTCCGCGGCCTCTGTGCCTCTGGCCCTTGATTCTGCGTGGCAGAATGGTAAAGTGGCTGGGGGTCAAACCATCCTGATGGCCGCCATTGGCGGTGGCCTGACGTGGGGTGCGTGCGTGATCCGACTCTGAAAACCACGGCAAACATACATACAACCACAAAAACAATGGGTTTAGACTTTTATGCGGGCTTTGAGATTCTTTTCCTTACTGATCCTTTTTATCCTGACAGTGTCTGTGGGCATGGCGCGGGCCGAAACCTCCGTTGCCGAAGCGCCCATTTTTGATTCCACTGCCCCCTATATGTACATGGTGGATGTATCCACCAACACGGTTTTGTTTCAAAAATCAGCGGATACCTCGTTTCATCCTGCCTCTATGACCAAGGCCATGACGGCCTATCTGACGTTTGAACGGTTAAAAGACGGACGCCTGAAAATGGACGACACACTGGCCATCAGTGAGAATGCTTGGCGGAAACAGGGATCCAAAACCTTTGTGGGCCTTGGTAGCAACGTTGCGGTGAAGGATTTGATTTATGGCATGATCGTGCAGTCCGGCAACGATGCCACCACGGCCTTGGCCGAGGGTATTGCCGGCAGCGAAGAGGCCTTTGTAGATTTGATGAATGCCAAGGCCAAAGAGCTGGGCATGACCAAAACCCATTTCCGCAACCCCTATGGTTGGCCCGATGAAGACCATTTCACCAGCGCCCATGATTTGGGCATTTTGGCCGCCGATTTGATTCGGCGTTTTCCAGAATACTATCCCATTTATTCCACGCGGGAATTCACCTATAACGGCATTCGTCAGTTTAATCGCAACCCCCTGTTGGGTGCTGTTCCCTATGCCGATGGGATGAAGACAGGGTTTACCGATATGTCGGGATACTGCCTGATCGGATCGGGGATTAAAAATGGACGCCGCATTGTCTTTGTTGTGGGGGGAATGAAAACCGCCAAAGATCGGGCCGTTGAAACACGCCGTTTTCTGGATTGGGGATTTCGTGAATTTTCCCGCCTCAGATTCGCCAAAGGCGGGGAATCTGTGGCCACCACCGCGGTTTGGCAGGGACAAAAAGACACTGTCAACCTGACCGTGGCTGAGGATTTGGTGGCCACCTTTCCTGCCGCTGCCCGTGATGGTGTTAAGCGCACGTTATCCTTTCCCTCTGTTCTGTCGGCCCCTTTGAAAAAAGGGGATATTGTTGGGAAAGCCACGTACGTTAGCACGTATTATAATATCAACGTGACGCGGGATATTGTGGTGGCGGAGGATGTGCCGTCTATCGGGTTTTTTGACGGATTGTCGCAGCGCATCTCTTATTTCTTTGGCGGGCAATGATCCGGATCACCGATTCAGCACGGGGACAGGTTGTTCCGTTTGAACCGCAGGACCCCACGCGAATCACCCTGTATGTGTGCGGGCCGACGGTTTATGATTATGCGCATATCGGCAATGCCCGCCCTGCGGTTGTTTTTGATACCTTGTTTCGTTTGCTGCGCCAGAGTTACGGGGAATCCGCCGTGGTGTATGCCCGAAACATCACGGACATTGATGATAAAATTATTGCCCGCAGCCACGAAACAGGGGAATCCATTGCCCTGTTAACCCATCGCACCTTGATGGCGTATCATCAGGACATGGCGGCGCTCAATGTATTATCCCCCACCATAGAACCCAAAGCCACGGATCATATTGCGGATATGATTGCCATGATCCAAACGTTGCTGGACCGCGGCCATGCCTATGCGGCGCAGGGTCATGTTTTGTTTGATTTGTCGTCGTATCCGGATTATGGGGCCCTGTCGCGTCGTCCCGCAGAAGAAGAACAGGCGGGGGCGCGGGTGACCATTGCCTCTTATAAAAAACATCCGGCGGATTTTGTGTTATGGAAGCCCTCTTCGCCCGATGAACCGGCGTGGGACAGCCCCTTTGGCCCTGGGCGTCCGGGCTGGCATTTGGAATGCTCCGCCATGATTCACCGGCATTTGGGCAAAAGCATTGATATTCATGGCGGTGGACAGGATTTGTTGTTTCCCCACCACGAAAACGAACGCGCCCAAAGTGCGTGCTGTTGGGGAGAGCCCTTTGTTCGCCACTGGATGCACAACGGTTTTGTGACATTACATAACCAGAAAATGTCCAAATCTGTGGGCAACATCACCACCGTGCATGATCTGATCCGCCGGGGCGTTCGGGGGGAAGTGATCCGTTACGTTCTGCTCTCTGCCCATTATCGCCAACCCGTGAATTGGGATGATGCGGCGGTGGCAGAGGCGCAGCATTTGCTCAACCGCCTTTATCGGGCTCTGGAGGGATCGCACGAGGATAGCCTAGGCACCCTTGTGCCGGATGCGGATGTTACGGCGGCCCTGCAAAATGATCTGGATACGCCGCGGGCCCTGCATCGCTTGCAGGGCTTAGCCTCTGACATTCAATCCGAAACTGATCCCACCGTGCGGCGTCATAAACAGCTGATTTTACGGGCATCAGGAAAGGCTTTGGGCCTGCTTCTCACCCCCTCTTGGTTACAGGGGGACGATATCGCGCTGCAGGATGCCATTACGCAAATCATTCATCAGCGGGATGCGGCCAAAAAAAACAAAGACTTTGCCACCGCCGATGCCCTGCGGGATCGCCTGTTGTCATGGGGCGTGCGTTTAAAAGACACACCGGAGGGGACGAAGTGGGAGAAACTATAGTGGCAAGCTGGCAATCCACCCCGCTGTGAGAATCTCCAGCGCTCTGTTTTGCCCCAAACGATCATTCAGGCATTTGAAATCCACCTGATCCAGCGGCTGATCCTGATTGTGACAGGAATACACCACCGTTTCCTGCCCTGTTACAGGGTCGCGGTGGATTTGCAGACACTGGGCGCAGATTTTTTTCATCATACATTGCATGGGGCTGTTGATGCTGCCAATGGCCTGCGTCACGTTGGGCAGATAGGGGGCCAAAACACCGTGGCGGGCGATGCGAACGGCATCCATCATGCGGTCGGATCCAATGACAACCAGATGATCCACGGTTTCCGTGGGAATCGACGGCGTCCCCAAATCCCCCCGCGCATAGGCGGCGATGGCCTGCACAATGTTCCCTGTATAGGCCCGATCTTGGGGGCGGTTTGGGGTAAAGTCTGAAGGCTCGTCACAGCACCACACCACCACATCACTGGCGGATTCGATTTTATCCACGTGATAACGGTCACCGGATTTTTTATAGCCCGCAAAATACAAAACGCGGCTGCCCGCTGCCTTTAACGCGGCCCCGATGGAAAACAAAACGGCATTGCCCAAACCCCCGCCCACCAGAATGACGGTTTGGTTATGGGGAATATGGGTGGGCTCCCCCGTTGGGCCCATCAGGATTATGGGCTCACCAACCTTTAGATATTGACACAAGCTGGATGATCCGCCCATTTCCAAAATGATGGTGGCCAGCAACCCCTTGTCATGATCCACCCAAGCCCCTGTGGCGGCGATGCCCTCCATGGCCAAGCGCGTGTCGTTGATGATAGGGGCGTAGGTTTCAAAATTTTGCAAACGGTAAAACTGCCCGGGCTGAAACTGCCGCGCGGCTTGGGGGGCACGCACCACAACCTCCACAATGTTGGGGGTTAAACGATTCACGGCGTGGACCGTGGCAAACAGCTGATCGTGCAGATGGGCAAAAAATGCGGCATTGTCCACCTGCTGTCTTTGGCCCTCGGTTTCCAAAACGCGGGATACGATGGGATAGCCCTGCTTCGCACTGCCCATGGCCTTCACTACATTCCCCGCAAAGGAGGGATGCATGTCCCCAAAAAAGCTGATAAAGCGATGATGGTCATACCGGCTGGCCAAAATATGGGGCGTTGAGGGTTTGGCCAGAGCTTCGGGTTTCACAGGGCTTCCCGTTTCATCAATGGCCTGAAAATAACGTCCATCCAGCGTGATGTGCGTGGGGTCTTCATCATGCAGCACCACGTTGGGCTTGGTGCCCGCCGCCACCAAGATGGTGCGGGCCGGCAGGGTGTGGGTGCCGCCGTTTGTGTGTTTCACCGTCAGACCCTTGGCCCATCCCGATTCATCCACCTCCACCGCCACAGGGGTGCAGTTGGGGGCAATGGCAATCCCCTCTTCCAGAGCCTTTTCCACCTCTTCGTGATTCAGGGTATAGGACGGGGCATCGGTTAAATCCTTCCGATACGCCAACGTCGATCCCCCCCAAGATTGCAAAAGACCGATCACATCGGGGTTGGGTTTGGCCTTTTCTGCCCGCAGGGCCCTGGCATGCATCAGGTATTCATCCAAAATGGTCAGATCTTCGGCTCGATAGGCGTCGCGAACGGCGGCTTCACCGTTTTTTTCGGATAAACTATCATAGCGTTTCAGGGTTTTTTCCACCATCACGGGATAATAGGCCAAGGCCTCTGTCGTGGTATCCACCCCTGTGAGGCCGCCGCCAATCACCACCACCGGCAAGCGGATTTGCAGGTTGGCCAAGGCATCGGCCTTGGCCGCCCCCGTGAGTTGCAGGGCCATCAGGAAGTCCGAGGCCTGACGCACCCCCTTTGCCAGACCGTTTTTCATATCCACAATTGTGGGGGCCCCTGCCCCTGCACACAGGGCAATATGATCAAACCCAAAATCATCAAAGGCCTGAGCCACACTCAAGGTTCCCCCAAAACGCACCCCGCCAAACAGGGCAAACTGCGCCCGCCGTTGCAGCAAAAGACGCACGACCTTTAAAAAGTTTTTATCCCACCGCACCGTGATCCCATATTCCGCAACGCCCCCAAAACCGGCCAAAATCCGTTCGTCCAGATTTTCCCAAAGGGCTTTTATATCCTCAATGGGTTTGGTGGTATCGGTTAAGACATCCGGCAGGGGCTCGATCTTCGCCCCATCAATCCCTACCACCGTGTGCCCGTCATTCATCAAATGATGCGCCAGCGTAAAGCCCGCGGGCCCCATGCCCACCACCAAGACCTTTTTGCCCGTGGCGGCCTTGGGATAGGGACGATGGATGTTCAGGGGGTTCCAGCGGGTCAGCAAGCTATAGATCTCAAAGCCATAGGGCTGCTCTAGCGCGTCCCGCAAAATGCGTGTTTCGGCTTGGGGGATGTTGACGGGTTCCTGTTTCTGGTAAATGCAGGCCTTCATACAGTCATTGCAAATGCGGTGGCCCGTGGCGGCGGCCATAGGGTTATCAATGGTAATCACCGCCAAAGCGCCCAAGGCATGCCCCTGTATTTTCAGGGTGTGCATTTCGGAGATTTTTTCCTCAAGCGGGCAGCCCGTCAGGGTGACGCCAAAGGCGCTTTTTTGGAATGCACCGGTTTTTTTGTCTTTCAGACCTTGGCTGCAGGAATCCCGCCCTTGGTTATGACAATGAATGCAATAGGTGGCCTCGCTGAGGGCATCACGCAGGGTTCCCCCCGCATCCGTCAGGGCAAAGCCATGGCGAGGGCGCAAATGGCCCTCTGGCGCCACGAACATATCCACGCCGTCACGGTGAATTTTTTGGGTATGCACCAAATGGGCAAAATCCAGTTTTTTGGGCTCTTTGAACAAAACAGAGGATGATTTTTCCTGCACCGTTGCCCATGCGGCGTAACGCAGCGCCAGATCGAGCAGATCGCCCCTGCCCTCTTCCTGTTGCCAGATCAAAACAGCGTGGGCGAAATCCAGTTCCGCATCCTCGGTCTTGCGGGGAAAATGGGGGGCCAAATCCCGCCACAAAGCGGCACCATCAAAGGTGGCGGCCTCTTTGCCGTAAGTTTTCATGGCCTGACGCTGCACGAACAGGCGGCGGACCTCAAACAACGGCATCAGGTCGTGATGATTTTGGCTTAGGGCCGCAGCCTGTTTTTCAATGCCAAAAAGCGTTGTCAAAAAATCCTCTAAAACAGGGGCAACGGCCAGAATCAGGGTGGACTCTTCCAACTTGCCCACCGTTTCTGGATGGGCACGGGCGGCCAAAAGGGATTCTGCCAGCGCGGGGGCCCTTTGGTTCAATGTTTCAAGGAAAAGGCTATCCAGCCGCGACAGTCCCTCCGCCGTATAAAAATCAGCAAACGTTACGCCATCAGGAAGGTTTAACATGAGCAAATCCACACAAATTCAAAGAGTCCCCCTTTTACCACACCGACAGGGGCGGGGGAAAGGGATTTGCGTGGGTTTCACCCAACAAACACTGGATTTTCTATCCCAAAGTCAGTATATCCAACCTTCTGAATCGGGAATTTTTAGGAGGGGGCGGAGTCTTATGACCCTACGCATTGCCATCAACGGTTTTGGACGCATTGGGCGTTTGGTTGTACGCGGTCTTTTGGATCGTCCGCAGGATGACATTCAGATTGTCGCCATCAATGATCGCGGCGGCATCGACAGCAACGCCCATTTGTTACAGTTCGATTCTGTCCATGGCCGTTTGAACACCCCTGTTGTCAAAGGGGACACAACCCTGAGCGTGGGCAAACACACCATCGCCATGTTTGCGGAACATTCACCGGAAACCTTGCCCTGGGGGGATTTGGGCGTGGATGTTGTTATGGAATGTACGGGAAAATTTGCCAACCGTGCGGGGGCGATGATGCATCTGGCGGCGGGGGCTGGGCGCGTTCTGATCTCTGCCCCTGCGGATGATGCCGATATTACTGTGGTTTATGGGGTGAATCATGCCCATTTAACGGCCGAGCACCGTATTGTGTCCAATGCCTCTTGCACCACAAATTGTCTGGCTCCTGTGGCGGCGGTTTTGGATGCATGCTGCGGCATTCGATCCGGCATCATGACCACCATTCATGCATACACCAATGATCAAAGGATTCTGGATGGCAATCACCGTGATCTGCGGCGGGCCCGCACGGCGGGAACATCCATGATCCCCACCAGCACCGGCGCCGCCAAAGCCGTGGCCTTGGTTTTACCCCAACTGAAGGGCAAACTGGATGGCTTTGCCATGCGTGTGCCCGTGCCCAATGTGTCTGTTGTGGATCTGACCTTTTTGCCCGAACGCCCCACCACAATCCCTGAGATTCATAACGCCATGCAAAACGCCGCCGACGGCCCGATGAAGGGGGTTCTGTCCATCAACACACTGCCGCTGGTGTCCACCGATTTTAACCACACCCCAGAAAGCTCGATTTTCGATGCCACCCAAACCCGTCAGGTTGGGGAGATGATCAAGGTCCTTTCGTGGTATGATAACGAATGGGGTTTTTCCCATCGCATGCTGGATGTGGCTATGGCGATGAGGCCCTAGGCTGATTTTCAGGCTGTTTTTCAAAGGCATTCCACGGCTGCGGCCCCCGCACATCGTAATCCGTTAAAACCCGATACGGCGCAAACCATATCAACTGTGCCCCTGTTTTGGCCAAGGACGCCCGATCCACAATGGTTTTTGCGCGACACGCCGCAGGGGCTGTATAGGGCGTCACAAGAAAATCAATATCCGAGCGGGCACAACCGGCGGCCAAAGCCGATGCACTCAGCGGCATAGCGGCCACATGTCCGGATTTGTAGGGAATCAAACAAAGATTGTTTGCACAAAGATCCGCCGGCGGATCCTTTTCCAAAAGCTTCACCACCGTCACCCGATCCATGGGAACGCCCCAATAATCGGCCCATTTTTCAAAAATAAAATCACTGGGGCGGCGTGTGTAGATGGTCAGGGCCTGAGGACCTATAATGACCAAATGACGCCCATCATGACTGATCAACATGTCCGCACGCACCGTCAGGGATAGAAAAAACAGCCCTAAGCCCACGGGCAGCAGGCTCAGACATTGCCGCCATCCCCGCAAAAACAGAAACAAAAACCCAGCCAGAACAAAACACAAAAAGGCCCGCTGATCATAGGCCCCCAGCAAAATGTTGGCCGCAGGCCACGATTCAATGGCATACGTCAGATCAAACAGGGGCTGGGACCCTAGGGAAAACAGCCATAAAAAAGGCCCCTCTAACCCAAAGGGCGTTGCCAGAGCCGCCAGAATAATGAGTGGCATCAGAAAAAAGGAACTCAGCGGAATGGCCACCATGTTGGCCAGCGGCCCATAAAGATTAAACCGATAAAAATGCCACGCCACAATGGGCGCGGTGGTGATGTTCACCCAAAACGTGGAAATAAACAGACCATAAAAATACAATCCCGCGGTGCGCAGGCGGGTGGATTCAGCCTCGAACATCGGGCGATGACGTTGATAATAAACAATCAAACTGATCACCGCCATAAAAGACATCTGAAAACCAGGATTGCTAAGCGCCTGATGATCCATCATCAAAACAACACAGGCTGCCACAAAAACCGTCCATAACGAAAACGGCTGTCGATGCGTTATCACGGCCAGCAGCACAAGGCTGATCATGATAAAGGACCGCTGCGTGGGTATATCGGCCCCGCTAAATGCCAAATAAATCAAAGAAAACACCCACGCCAAGGCCGCCGCCACAGCTTTCACGGGAAAACGAAAAACAAATAGCGCCAAAGTATATCTGAACGTCAAATAAACCAATCCCGCCACCAAGGACATATGCAAGCCTGAAATGGATAGCAGGTGTGTTAATCCCGCAACCCGCATGGATTCCACCAAAGATGCACTGATGGCCCCGCGCATACCGGTAAACAAGGCGGCAGCAAAGGCCCCTGTTTCTGGGTCAGGGGCCGCTTGGATCCAGCGCTGGGTCACGTCGTAACGGGCACGCTCGATTTCAATACGCAAACGTTGCCAGCGGGAAAGCTGGGATATATCTTCACTCAGTCGCTGCACCCTGCCCATGCTGTAGCCAATGTGGCTGATATTCTTTTCATATAACCAGCGCTGCCAATCAAACCCCCCGGGGACAAGGGGCGGGTAAGGGGGATAAATTTTCGCAATCATCCCAACCGTATCCCCAGGGCGCAGGTGGGTATTGTTTTTGCTAGGTAAACTCAGGCGCAATCGCTGCGTTTTCTGGGGGGGATCCAGCATCAGGGGGGTGATGATGGCCCGAAGACGCTTTCCCTGTGGCTCTAGGCTGTCAATGCGCCCCACCAGATCATCGCCATAGGCGCGGGCACAACACGCAATCAAAAGAAAAAAAACGCATCCACGGACCCACAGGCCGCTTGTTGGCGTCACGAAGATCCCAATTTTTTGTTGACCAAACGACGGATTTCTTCTTGGACCTTTTGTTCCACAATGGTGGGCAAATGCGTGTTTAACCAAGCTTTGAGATAGGGCTGCACGGCTTGGACAATCACATCTTCCAATGATTTGCTGGGGATGCTAGTCCCGATGGCATCGTCCTGATCAAACAAGGGATCGGGTTTCAACCGTGTTTGGGCCACAGCCACATCCAACTGATCCAAAGCCCGCAGGGATGACGCCAAAGCATCCTGACCCAGCAAAGCCTCTTCATCGCTCTGGAGATCCTCTTGATCCATCGACTCTAACAACAGGGATTCCGTCACATCCTCACCCTCATGATCCGAACTTAACGCTTCGTCATCTTCTGAGATGTCCAGCGAAAAAAGATCGCCATCATCTTCTGTTTTTAGGGGCTCAATGGCTTCGTTGCTTTCAATATCTAAAATTTCCTCATCTTCCAAAAAAGACTCTTCGTTTTGGGGGGATTCGGAAAGGCTTTGCACGTCTGGTAAATCCTCTTCCAACATATCCGCGATTTCATTCAGGGCTGTCTGATCCTCAAAAACATCCTGACCTTCAAAATCTTCCTCAGATTCAACCTCTTGATGGACAGCATCGGGTTGCTGATCCTCAAAAACCATGTTTTTTTCCTCAGCTTGGTGCTGAAGGATTGATTCGGCCAGTTGTTTATTTTTCAGGTTGTTTCTGTCAATTTCCTTCAGGATATCCTCGGGGATAGGGGCTTTGGGCTTGGGGATTTCCTGAATTTGACCATTGTCACGGATCAATTGCGTCAGATCCAAAACAGGCGCATCATCCATGGTGCGGGGGGCCCCCGCTTCGGCGGTTCCATCGTTCATCATGATTTCCCGAATGGAAAGCAAAATGCCTTCTATGGATTCTTCATCCTGAACCTGTTTTTGCGCGGTACTCATAGGCGCTTTTCCCTTTATGTTTTTTTTACGATACGCACTCTGGACGAATGCGTCAACTCTTCGTACAAAGCAAGGGCTATCCTCAAAAAGAAAAACACGTCTATGAGCAATCCACCTATCATCTGGGGGCTTCATGATCACCGCCCTGGCAACAACAGCCAAGTGGACGGTGTGGCCAGCTATTTGATTCACCCTGTGATGATCAAAACCCTGCGTTACACTTTTTTTTCCAGACTTTATAATGAATTTTTGCCCCTGAATTTTCTGGGCATTCATCAGCACGATTTGTCCCCCCCTTGGCCGGATATTGTGATTTCTGCGGGCCGCCGTCAGGCCCGCATTGCCGCCGCCATAAAACGCAAATCTGGCGGCAAGACCTTTGTTTGCCAAATCATGCGCCCTGAACTGGGGTACAGCCATTTTGATATGGTGGTTTTGCCCACCCATGATCGCGCCCCAGAGCACCCCTCTATTTTTAGAACGATAGGGGCCCCGCACCGGATCACCAAACAGAAACTCACCGAAGCGTTTAACACCTTTTCCCCCTATTTTGCCCTGTTGCCGTATCCCAAAACTGCTGTTTTTGTTGGGGGGAACTCTCGCCATTATAGCTTTACCGATGCCATGATCCGTCAGATGATTCATGATTTGTGCGCGATGCAGGATCGTGACGGGGGCTCTCTCATCATCCTCACCAGCCGCCGCACCCCTGCCTCTCTCGTCCGCTTGTGGCAGAAAGACCTGAAAGGCAGGCCCCACAGTTTTTATGTTTGGGGCCAAAAGGGACAGGCCAATCCTTTTGTGGGGGCCTTGGCCTGTTGTGAACGCATGATTGTTACCCAAGACTCTGTCAGTATGCTCACCGAAGCCTTAGGCAGCGGCAGGCCCGTGGCTTATTACCCCGTCCCCCTGAATCGTTTTCGTCCATCACACCATATCCCCTTTTCGGCTCTCTTTGATGCTTTGATCGAAAGGGGATCCCTTGTCCCCTTTCAGCCCGACCTGTCGTGGGAAACCGTCCCCCTTGAAAACCCCGCCAAAGGGGTGGCCGAAGAGATGATGCGAAGATTCTATGTGCGGGGAAAACTCGTACCGTAGAAACCTGTGTTGAATCGCCCTGTTTAGGCCTGCAACCAAACCTTGGGCGGGGTGGGATCTGGGGGCGACATATCTTTGAACAACCCCATCATTTGGGAAACGTCCGATATAATATGCAAAAGGTTTTTTGTTTCTGGCTTGGCATAACCCTGCTGGACGATATGCTCTAAGAGCTTTACTAGGGGGTCCCAATACCCATCGATGTTCACCACAATAATGGGCTTGTCATGCATGGCCAGCTGGCGCCAGGTGAGCATTTCAAACATCTCGTCCATGGTCCCATATCCCCCAGGAAACACAAGAAACGCATCCGAAGAATCAAACATCATCATTTTTCGCACATGCATGTTGGCCACAATGTGCAGTTTTGTCACACCTGTATGGCCAATTTCGTATTTGTCCAAATACTCAGGAATGATCCCAATAACGCGCCCGCCGCGGGACAACACCGCATCGGCGGTAAATCCCATCAGGCCGGCGCGGGCGCCGCCGTAAACCATATCGATGCCTTGGCTAACAAGGATTTCGGCCAAAGCCTCCGCCTGCTCTTGGTGACGAGGTTGGGGCTTTGAAGACCCACAATAAATACAAAGAGAGGAAATAACCCGCATCAGGCCGCCAAGGTTTCAGAGATTCCCACAATCTTAGTGATATCCAGCGCCAACACCAGATGTTTTTGATGTTGATAAACGCCAACGGCCATGGAACGCACAGACGGATCCAAGGACGGGGGCACAGGGGCGGATAAGGACGCAGAAAGATCCACCACATCATGAACATAATCCACCATTAATCCATAACGCGTGCCCCGAAACACCACAACAATGCACATGGGGGTGTCGATATCCGGTTTTGGTTTATCCTCTTGGATATTCAGGCGCACGCGCATATCCAGAACCGTCACAATATAGCCGCGCATATTCAAAACCCCGACGATCTCTGGCACAGCCAAAGGGATGCGTGTGGATACAGGATTATGAAGCACATCCGTAACATCGGAAACAGACATGGCAAACATTTGGCTGCCAATGGAAAAAAGAACGTGTTTTTCGGTTTTCATACGACTACGCCGCCACAGAATGATGGCCCAAAAAATGGGCGATATGGGACAAAAGACCTTCCCGATCAAATTTTGCAACACACTCGCGAAAGCCGGATTTTCGGGCTTTTATGGTCATATCGCTGTTGACATGGGCGGTAAAGGCAATCAGAGGAATGTTTTGCAGCGTGGGATCCTCTGTCACCGCTTTGGCAAAGGCAAAACCATTCATTTCCGGCATTTCAATGTCACTGAGAATCAAATCCACCGTATCAGGATCTGATTTCAGGGCGCGAAGGGCATCCGCTGCGGCCTCAAATCCCAAAACCGCGTAGCCTGCTGTCTCTAGCATGGGCGTGAGCAAATTTCTAAAAAACGCACTGTCATCCACAAACAAAATCCGTTGACTCCGCTTAGAGGCTGCTGAAGAAAATCCCCCCTTTGTGGACATGGGCATGGAATCCTGCCACGTGTTCACAACTTTGTGCATGTGATGGTACGCATCCACAATATCGGTGGCTTGATTATTAATAATCAGCGTCCCCAAAATTCCTGTGCCTTCGCTGGGCAACGTTAAATGCATCGGTGCCTGAACAATATCAATAATTTCATCAACAATCATACCCACGCTTTGTTTTTTTGTATTAAAAACCAACATGGGGGCAATGCCCTCTTCCGCCAGATGATAATCACCAGAAATGGTCACGATGGGAATCAGGCTGCCCCGATATTGTAACACGGGTTTATCGGTGGTGTATTCCAAGGTTTTTAAATCAATTTCCTCTAAACGGGCGATCATAGCCAGCGGTATGGCCTTCATGGCTTTTGTCCCCGCACGGAAAACCAGCAAAGAAACCTGTTCCTCTAGGTTAGACGCTATGGTTTTTTTAACCGCAGGCGTTGTGGGACCACTGTCCTGACCGGTTAAGGTGTCCCCCAAGGTCTGGGCCACGCCATTGGTATCCAAAATCATAATCACCTGACCATCCCCAAGAATGGTGTTGCCAGAAAAAACGCCCAGATTTTGCAAAATGGGGGCCAGAGGTTTTACGACAATGTCTTCGGTATCAAAAACCCGATCCACAATCATGCCAAAATGGCTGGCCCCAACCCGCGCCACGACAATAAAAATCGTTGTGCTTCCCCCCTCAGGCTTATCCGATTCCAGATGCAAAAGAGACCGCAAATCCACAAGCGGCAACAGTTTATTGCGCAGACGCAGGACAGGGGCGCCTTTAAGAAACTCAATTTTATGGTCGGACTGCGGGGTAATCCGCACCAGTTCACTGACACCCAGCTGAGGGATAGCCATCCGTTGTCCGCCTATGCCCACGATCATGGCAGAGATAATCGCCAAAGTCAGGGGGATTTTAATGGTAAACGTTGATCCTTGGCCCTGCTGGGATGCCATTTGGATCACGCCCCCGATGCGTTCGATGTTTGTGCAAACCACATCCATGCCCACCCCTCGGCCGGAAACAGAGGTTAATGTGGCCGCTGTGGAAAAGCCCGGGGCAAAAATAAACTGTTGAATTTTTTCATCCTCCATATCCGCCAGTTTTTCTGGGGAACACAGGCCTTTTTCTAGGACTTTTTTCTTAATCGCGTCGATATTTAACCCGCGACCATCATCTTTCAGGGTCATGACAATATAACCCCCTTCATGACGGGCCTGCAGATGAATTTGACCCGTTTCCGGTTTTCCAGCGGCCAAACGCTCCGCCGGCGTTTCAACGCCGTGATCCGCAGCATTTCTGACCATGTGAATCAGGGGATCGCGGATCATTTCGATGACTTGACGATCCAGCTCTGTTTCCTCCCCCACCAGAATCAAATCCATTTTTTTGCCAAGCTCAACGCTGAGATCCCGAATGATGCGGGGTAATTTTTTCCACGCATTGCCCACGGGCTGCATACGCGCCTGAACGATCCCATCCTGCAATTCGGATGTCACATGGGAAAGATGCTGCAAGGGGGTTGCAAAAACCGACAGATTATCCTGTTCCTGACGCATCAGCTGCAACAGCTGATTGCGCGTTAACACCAATTCCCCAACCAGATTCATCAACGATTCCACCAGATCCACACGAATGCGAATGGTTTGATCAACAGCGGCGCCCCCTTTTTCTTCGGCAGAATCCTCGGCTGAGGGTTTTTTTGGTTCAGATTTAGCCTCTGGCTTTGGTTTTTCGGGCGCTGGGACCTTGGCAACGGTTTTTAAGGAGGGCGCAGGCGCTGCTGAGACAACAACGGCCTCTGGTTCTGGCGCGCGTGATTTTACCGGAGAGGGTTCAGGGTATGCATCTCCAGAATACGCCTCGGACTCTGGGCCACCGATCTCCCCCCGACTCATGGCATCCAGACTGGCAATCAGGGGATGATCATCCCCCTCAGGTTCGACTTTATCGTCTTCCAAAACGGCAATGATGAATTTTACTTGATCCATGGCCTCTAGGATCAGAGAAATGGGCTCTTGCGTGATGGGTTTTTCCCCATCGCGCATTTTCCCCAGCAGCGTTTCAGCGGCGTGCGCCAAACTGGCGAGACGTTTTAATTCCAAAAAGCCGCATGTTCCCTTAATGGTGTGCATCAGGCGGAAAATGCTGTCAATCAGCGGGGGGTTGTTGGGATCTTTTTCCAAAGACAAGAGATCTTGGTCGATTTTCTCGATACTCTCGGTGGTTTCCACCAAAAAATCCTGCAATAATCCATCATCCATGGCAATCGCTCCTATCCTTGGGGCAACCGCACCTCAAAGATCATCTGATCCGGCGCGATGGCATCACACTGCATTTGCATGCCTTGGGAAAAGGCGTAGTATCCTGTATACCATGCTTGCACGGTATAGGCACTTAAATCCTCTGGCAATTCTGTTGTTTTGTTAATCAGGGCCAATGTACCCGTTTTTAAGGGTTTTGCCGGATCAACACTGGTTAAGGCAATCCGGATATGCTGGGTCGTCCAGTCAATGTGCATTTTTCCGCCGTACATTAGGGCGTCCTTGGCGCACAAAATCATGTTCAGCAGGCACTTGGTCAATTCCTTGGGCAAAATCTCATTGATTTCGCTGAATGTAATGTCCACTTTACGGTCGGATCCAAAAAAGGCCTCTACGGTTTTTTTGATGCTGTTGGGATCCAGCGTTTGACAGGCCGAGCTAGAACCGTACGCCAAACGATAATACCGCAGTCGGGACGATACATTGCGGGCACTTTGGCGGGCAATGGCCAGGGCTTCGGATGCAAAAGATCCATCTTCTTCCAAAAGTTCTAGTCCGTTTTCCGTGGCCCCAATGGGTCCAGCCAGATCATGGGTCATTTTGGAAATCAGAAGCTCTGCCATTTTTTGGCTAAAGGCATCTTGCGGGTCAATCATCATAGAACGTCCTTAACAAACACACATCATGCGGCAGCCAAAAGGGGTACCTAACGGCACAAAGGCCGGTCCTTTCCAAACACTATAGCAGCCAAACCTTTCTAAACAATCACCTTCTGGTTAACAAAAGGTTAACGAAAGCCCCATCAGCGCCGCCGAAAAAACCATCTCCGAACCGGCCAAACAATCCACCGTCGCCCCCGAAGCATCAAAGCCAATCCCACCAACCCACTGATCCATGGATGGTAAAAAATCCAAAGGGTGGCGCGGGCGGCGTGATATTCGATAAATCCCACCTCGGGATCCTGCGCACTCATGCGCCCCCAACGATACAGGCTTGCGAGGGTTTCAAAGGTCGGTGACAACAGCCTGGGGGCCCAAGCATAAACAAAATCGGGCAGATTGCGTTTCATCCACTGATTGATCCGCGTTTCGGACCGATCCCAAAAATCAGGGGTTTCTGCCATCTGAGAGACAGGCTCTGCCACGGGCGGTGGGGGCGGCAAAACCAAATGCGGCCCCGCAAACAAAAGACAAAGCAAAAACAGAATCAATAAACGCACAAAGACCCTTCGCCTTCTTCATCATGCCCTATGATACAACAAAAAAGGGACATTTGTGTTGCCAATCCTTTTTAAAGATGAAGATAGGTTCCGCACAAACGAACCTCTTCCCCGCCGAGGCCCTGTTTAAAGCGGCTCACCCCAGGCATGGTTTTGGGGTTCAGGCCACATAAATCCAACCACCGGATGCCCTTTTGCCTTAGCAGATCCATGGCATGCCATAAAAGACCGTGATGGGCCCTGAGGTTCCGCCCCTGCGGCGTGGTCACACCCGCAAAATAGGTGGCCGTGTTCCCGTGACTCAGAATCATAATCCCTGCATGATATGTCCCTTGGCGGCGGGCCAAAAGAACCATGCTTTCTTGATAGGGCAAAAAGCATTGGTACAAATCCGATAAAAACCCGCGGGATGGGGCTTTGATTTTGCTGGATTGGCGAAACGCTTCATGGGCATTCAAAAACCATTCTAGATCCTGAGGTGTGGACACAGGTACGCGCTCCACATCATCCCTCACCAGAGCTTTTTTTAAATCCTGCCGCCATGAGGCGCGAAAACCGCGCAGCAAAACCTCTGGCGCCTTGCCCAAATCGATATAGGCGGTTTGATAGCCCCCCTGCACCCGCAAAAAACCGGAGCGCCACAACAACGCACGATGCGGCGGGGTATCCGGTAACTCAGGAAGCCAAAACAGAATCCCGTCCCGATACCAACGATATCTTGCCCCCAAGGCTTTCATCATGGCCTGCCTCTGATCCCATGACATCGGGGATACAACGACAGGGCCCCGTAAAGCCTGCCCCACCAACGTTTTTTGTAACACCTGAAGGCAAGCCACAGGGGCATCCCCCTCAGCAGGATGCACCAGCAGGCGGGTTCTTTTGACACCATAGCGGCGGGCGACGGCTTCGCCGTAACCCCAACTTTGTTCCAAAGGGATTCTGTCCCCCCTGCCGAGCAAAGCCCGCCAATCTTTTTGCAAAGTGCAGGGTGTGATGTGCATTGATGATGGGTTTCTCAGGCCTGTCCGGCGGCGATAATATCCCGCCGAATGCGACGGGCGTTGGCAAAGGTTTTAAACAGGACCTCTCCTTGACCGTGAGATATGGCTGTTTTCAGGGCCTCCAGATCCTCAGTAAAGCGATCGAGCATGGACAAAACAGCCTCTTTGTTGGTTAAAAAAATATCCCGCCACATGGTCGGATCCGACGCCGCAATGCGGGTAAAATCCCGAAAACCACTGGCGGCATACTGCACCACTTCTTGACAAAGATCCTCCCCCAAGGTCATCGCCGTGTCCACAATGGTAAAGGCAATCAAATGGGGGATATGGGATGTTATGGCCAAAATCTGGTCATGATGGTCCACACTCATGATGTCCACGCGGGCCCCCACGCCTTCCCAGACGGTTTTAACCATGGCCACGGCGCTGGGATGGGTTTCAGAAAGGGGGGTGAGCAAACACCAGCGATTGTGAAAAAGTTCGGCAAACCCATGTTCTGGCCCACTATGTTCGGTGCCTGCCAAGGGATGACCCAGAACAAAACGGGGCAACAACGATGGGGCGTAAAGGCGAAGGGCCTCTTCAACGCTGCCCTTAACGGATCCCACATCGGTTAAAATGACATGGGGGGGAACCTCTAAAGCCTTTAAAACCTCAGAAAACGCCAGCATAGGCACAGCCAGAATCACCAAATCCGTACCTTCGGGAATGGGCTTTAAAGACTCTGTAACGTAATCGACCAAACCAAGATCCCGCACCGTCTGGCGAACGGCGGGACTATGATCATAAACCGTCAGGCGCATGGCGGGGTTGAGCACCCTCAAAGCCCGTGCCAAAGACGAGCCAATCAACCCAAAGCCCACAAAATGAACATGACGGGGCAAAAAGGTCATGATGAGAAGGGCGCCTCCCCTCGGGCCATGGCGACGCACCCCGTGCGGACAATTTCAATACAGCCCAAGGGCATCATCAGATCAATAAAGGCCTCAACCTTGTCCGTGCGGCCCGAAACCTCGAAAATCAACGATTGCAGGGTGCTGTCCACAACCCGCGCCCGAAAAATATCCGCCAGACGCATGGCCTCTAAACGGGATTCGCCTTGGCTGAGCACTTTTACCAAAGCCAATTCCCGATCAACAAGGGGTCCATTTTCTGTCAAATCCCTAACGGCATGCACAGGCACAATGCGAAACAGTTGGGCTTTGATTTGTTCAATGATCTGGCTTGTCCCGCGGGTGACGAGGGTTATGCGGGATAGCATGGCCTTTGCATCCACCTCGGAAACCGTCAAACTCTCGATGTTATAGCCACGCCCAGAAAACAGGCCAATGACACGGGCCAGAACCCCAGGTTCATTATCCACCAAAACAGAGATGATATGGCTACGTTCCTGAGGGCGCTCTTGGGTCATAAAACAATGCCGAGGATCCAAAAATCAATAAATATCAAAGGGGAAATAGCGCTGGCGGATCATGTCGTAGGTGCCGTTGCTCAGGATTTTACTCAGACCTTGGTTAAAAATGGCCACAAGTTCCTCTTCATCCTGACGCATGGCAAAACCGATCCCTTCATCGACGTAAATGGACTCGCTGCGAAAGGCATAGCCCCTGCCTTCATCAGACAACAGCCAAGACCAGCCCATGATGGCATCGGAAAGCATGGCATCCAATCGGCCACTTTTCAG
>JBIIHL010000003.1:0-57001 GCA_044235825.1 Alphaproteobacteria bacterium
GATGGCGCAGGTATGTTTGGACATACCTCCTCTCGATATAACCCTTGCGGGGGCCGGTGGGGCAGGGCAGGGGGGTAGTTCCTTTCTGGTGCCTTGGTCATACCGGCATCCTGAGCCGCCTGCTGTGACATCTTTGCCAGGGTATGACCAGGGGTTATGGTGGGTTCAGGATGTGGCGGCCAGCTTTCCGGTTATGGCGCTGGGTGATGTCCGGGGGCAGACTGTTTTGGATATGGGCGCGGCCCCGGGGGGAAAGACGATGCAGCTGGCCTCGCGCGGGGCCCATGTTACGGCGCTGGATTATGCGCCGGATCGTATTAAGGTTTTAAAAGAGAATCTGGCGCGAACGGGCCTCATCGCTGATGTGGTGGCTGCGGATGCGTTGACGTGGTCTTTGCCAAGATTGTTTGATGCCGTGTTGCTGGACGCCCCCTGTTCTGCCACAGGAACGTTGCGGCGTCATCCGGAATTGCCTTGGATTCGTGATGATGGGCACCTTGGGGCGTTGCGGTCCACGCAAGAGGCTCTGCTGCATCGCGCCCTGAATGTGGTTAAACTGGGGGGCAAAGTGGTTTACGCTGTGTGTTCCCTTTTGAAAGAAGAGGGATTGGATGTGGTTCAGTCTGTGCTGGCGGCACGGGCGGATTGTCTCTTGCAGCCGATCACAAACCAAGATACCATGATCCCTGATTTTGCCCTGAAAGACGGATATCTTCAGACCAATCCCAGCCATGCTGCTGAGGATGGGGGGATGGATGGTTTTTTTGCGGCATGTTTTGTTAAAACATCCTGATGGTGGTCGACTGTGGTTCGTTTGGCGCCTTCTCTTTTATCCGCGGATTTTGCCCATTTGGCCAGAGATGTGGCGGCTTTAGAGGCCGCAGGGGCGGATGCGCTGCATTTGGATGTGATGGATGGTCATTTTGTGCCCAATATGACGTTTGGTCCGCCGGTGATTGCGGCTTTGCGGCCGTTGACAGCCTTACCTTTGGACGCCCATCTGATGATCACCCACGCTGAAACCACGGTGGAGTCCTATATCGCCGCCGGTGTCAATCATATCACGGTTCATGCCGAGGCCTGCACCCATGTGGACCGTCTTTTGACCTTTATAAAATCTCGGGGCTGTACGGCAGGGGTGGCCCTTAATCCCGCAACACCGCCAGATATGCTGCGCTATGTGCCCCAAGTGGATTTGGTTCTGGTGATGACGGTGAATCCTGGATTTGGGGGGCAGGCCTTTTTGGAGTCCCAAATTGAAAAAATCAAATGGGTTCGGGATTTTCGGGCTGAAAAGGGATTGTCTTTTGATATTCAGGTTGACGGGGGCATCACGCAGGACACCATTGGGCGTGTTGTGGCTGCCGGTGCCGACGTGATTGTGGCCGGCAGTGCGGTTTTTAAAGGGGGCATTGCTGAAATTCCCCGCAATATAGCTAGGTTGCGTCATGGTTGAAACGTTACAGCATTTTGATGCCCATATTACGCTGCCGGATTTTGAGGTCAGCCCTGTGCGGGCCCATTTGATGCAATCGGCGCTTCATTTATCGCCCTATCGCTGGATGTTAAAGCGCGGCGGGGCGCAGGATGTGGTTTGTTTTCCCCCTGATTTATGGAGTGGGGATCCCGAAGAGGGACAGGCCCTCATCGATGGTGTGTATACCCTTCGGGGCCAAGCCTTCCCCGTTACCGAGACGCCTTGGCGTCGTGGGGGCTTGCCTCTGGAGGCTTCCCATTTCCTTTGGCTGCGGGATCTGCATGCGGTGGGTGGGGATCAGGCCCGTCAGGTGGCCCGCCGCTTGACCGAATCTTGGATTCGGGACCATGGGTGTTTATCAGGTCTGCCTTGGCAACCGTATAGTGCGGCTGAGCGTGCGGTGTTGTGGTTGCAGCATTATTCTTTTTTTGCGGCGGGTTCGGAGGAGGATTTTCAAGAAGCCCTCAGTCAATCCCTAGTCCTTCATCTTTACCGACTGCGGGCCCATTACTATGCCCGTTATCCGGATGATGACCCTTTGTTGATCATTAAGGCCATGATGTACATCACAGGGTGTCTCAAAGGTTATGAAGCTTGGTTTGAAACCTTGGAATCGTGTTTAGAGGATTATCTCTCTCGCACCATCGATGAACGCTATGAACATCAGTGTAAGAGCCTTTCTTTGCAGCTGGAAACAGTGATTCATCTTTTGGATATTCGCTTGTTGTATCAAAGCAAAAAGCAACGGGCCCCCCTATATCTGAAGGATATGCTTTGCCAGATGGCGGCGATCCTTAAGCGTGCCCAGATGGGGACGGGGACGTTGCCGGCGTTCCATGCCACGCCGCGTTATGATCGCGCTTGGTTACAAAGTTTGCTGACCATGGCCGGACAGTCTTGTCAGGTTCTGGTTCAGCCGTATCAAGGTCGTGTGATGGGCCTAGAAAAAATTGTCTGCAAGAACACCTGTGTCATCATGGATTGCCGATTGCCGGACATGGGTCAACGGTATCATGCCAGTCCTCTGGCTTTTGAACTCAGCCTTGGTAAAAACCTTTTAATCACCAATTGTGGTTACAGCGCGATGTTGTCGCCGGAGTGGAAAAAAGGCTTGCGCAGCACGGCGGCCCACAGCACGCTGTCCATGGATGATGCAGATGCCTTTGATTACGGTCTATCTGGGGAAAAAACGTTATCCCGTATTGAAACAGAGGTTTCAGAAGACGCGGGTCGCATTACACTAAAAGCCCGCCACGATGGGTATTTTGGTCGCTTTGGGGTGTTGCACGAACGCACGTTGGTGCTTTCCCGTAATGGGGATCATTTAAGTGGGCACGATGGGCTCAAAGGGGCCCAAGGCCATGCGTTTTGTGTGCGTTTTCACCTGCCCCCCCACATTCGCCCCTTGCTTGAGGCCGGAAAAAACCGCGTCTATCTGGATGCCGTGAATCAAGATATCTGGACCCTGACCTGTCTTGGCCTGCCTATTGCCCTAGAGGAAAGTGTTTTCATCGACGCCGAGGGCAACAGCCGTCCCACATCCCAAGTTGTCATTCGTGGCACCACCGGCGCGGGACAGACGGATATTCATTGGGTGCTGCAAAAGGCGTAATTTTTCAATGCTCTTGACAAATGTACAATATCGTGTACAGTCAAAGAATGCACATTCTTTCCCCCACAGACGCACGAAAGCAATGGTTTTCCCTGCTGCAGCAGGTGCAGGAGGAGCCTTGCCTGATTAAAGGCAAAGGCCATCACCACGCCGTTTTGGTTTCCCAAGACGATTGGGAGGCCATCCAGGAAACCCTCTACCTGCTCTCGATTCCTAGCATGAGGGATTCTTTGATGCACGGGCGGGATACGCCCCTATCATCCTGTGTCGCGTTGGAATCATGACGTGGCGGATTGTCTTGACCAAAGATGCGGCCAAAGACGCTGAAAAAATTCAAAAGTCCCCCTTAAAACCCAAAGTGGATGCCTTAATTCAGGTTTTAAGGCAGGATCCTTGGCAAACCCCTCCGCCCTATAAACCTTTGGTGGGGGATTTGCGGGGCCTGTATTCCCGTCGCATTAACCTGAAACATCGGTTGATTTATCAGGTTTACGAGGAAGAGCGCACTGTAAAAATTCTTCGCCTGTGGACGCATTATGGGGACAATTATAGTGTTTCCACTTTATTCCCGTACTGGCCTGCGAACGGCGCCTAGCGTCGCTCACCTAGATTCACTAGGCATCGCTCCGCTAGGCTTGTTCTCGGCTCAGTACGAAAATAAATTGAAAACACTATAAAAAAATCCCTACCACCGGCGCGGGACAGACGGATATTCATTGGGTGCTGCAAAAGGCGTGAAGAAAATTCTGTTGTCTACACCGGATCCTGATGCACCATCACATCGGCGTGGGGGTATAGGGTTTCGAGTTTTTTTTCCAGTCCATCGGCGATGGCGTGGGCCTGAAACAGGGTTTGGTGACCGCTCAGGTCCAGATGGACCTGAATAAAAATTTTACTGCCCGATGCGCGGGTTTTCAGACGGTGATACCCTTGGACCCCTGGGTATTCCGTGATGATCCTTATGATGTCGGCTTCTTGATCTGGCGGCAGGGCGTGGTCCATCAGGCGATGATAGGCGGGCAGAACAACATGCATCACCACATGCCACAAAACATACAGGGCAATCCCTATGCCCAACAGACCGTCAACAGCCACCCATCCCGTGCGTGATGCGATCAAAATGGCGGCAATCACCCCTGCGTTGGTTAAAACGTCACTCAGATAATGCGCATGATCCGCCCGCAACAGAACCGATCGGGTCCTTTTCATCATCATTTGCTGATACACAACCAAACTGAGTGTGAAGGCGATGGAAATGCCCATGACGGCCAAGGCCCAAATGTCATTGTGCAGCGGGGTAGGGCGAATCAGTTGTTCCACCCCCTGCAGCAGAGCAAACACCGCAATGCCGCTGACAAAGGCCCCTTGGAGCAGGCCCATAATATCCTCGATGCTATGGTGGCCAAAACGGTGATCATCATCGGCGGGTTTTGACGCATAGCCCGCTGCCAGCGCATTGCCCAGAGACATCAGGGCATCCATCAGGGAATCCAGCATGGATGCAAACACACTGGCGGATCCCGATACACTCCAAGCGGCAATTTTCAGGGCCACCAAAATTAAAGCCATCCCCATGGCCACAAAGCTGGCGCGGCGGGCAATATGGGTATGCTCAGACACACTCATAAAGCATCATAGTACACATGGGTGGCAAAAAGGGTTTTGACGCACCCACGGTTTTGAAGGCGTGTGTCTTGAACGGGGGGAAAGGTGGCCTTTCGCCGCAAAAGATCCTGCTTTGACCATAGACTTTCGGGAATAGGTCCCTTAACGTTCATGGCCTCATTCAGGGCTTGGCAGGTGGCTTTGGATAGGCCCTCTAAAAAGAAAACCAAATGCTCCCCCGCCCATCCCATTTGCCAACTTAAAGGAGGCGTGTCTGGAAAAACAGGCGGTGTCACCGGCCAAATGTCCTGATAAATCTGGGATAGACTGGTGGGATTTTGCCCATCCCACGATAGGTCTTTTTTGGCAATACCTAGAACGTTTGTATGATTCGCCATGTCCCGCAGCATTTCGGATTGTTGAAAAACGGTGGTGATGGGATTGTTTTGGGGGTTTTGGGCATGTTTTGTTAACATTATCAGGCCCAAAGCGGCCACGATAGCCGCGAGAAAAGCCGAAAAAATTTTGATTTTTAAGGATTTTGAAAGGGGGCGCATCACAGATGTGCCCTTAAAACCTGAATCGCTGCGCAGACAAGGGGCCATCGGTTGAGGGTATAAAAATGAAAATCCCGAACGCCGCGTTGATATAATGTTTCACACTGGCCAATCAGCAGATGGGCGGCCAGATGATGGTTGGCAGGGTCTTGGTCAAAATCTGAAAACCAACGTTCCACCCACAGGGGGACAGATGTTCCGCAAAATCCAGCAAAGGCCTTGGCCTGAGAAAAACTATGCATCGCCAGCAGTCCTGGCACGATGGGGATGGTCACCCCTGCCTTTTGCGCCGCGTCCACAAAACGACTGTATACATCCACATCAAAGAAAAACTGTGTGATGGCCTGCGTGGCGCCGGCATCCTGCTTGCGCTTTAAGATGTCAATATCTTGGGCAATTGATGATGATTCGGGGTGCTTTTCCGGATAGGCAGAAACCTTGATGTCAAAAGGATGTCGTTGCCGCAGACCCGCGATCAAATCGGTGGCGTAGGCGTACCCTTCAGGATGGGGCGCATAATCCATCGTTTTTTCGGGCATATCACCGCGCAGCCCCACCAAAGAGCGCACGCCATGATCCCAATAATCATCAGCAATAGCATGAATGTCATGTTTTGAAAGTCCCACGCAGGTTAAGTGCGGGGTTACATTTTTTGCCCCTTTATCGATCATTTGCAGAACAATTTCCCGTGTTTTTTCCCGCGTGCTGCCTCCGGCACCAAAGGTCACAGAGACGAACTGGGGGCCCAGGGGCAAAAGATGATCCACGGTTTCCCACAGTTGTGTGGTCTGGGATTGCGTTTTCGGGGGAAAAAATTCAAAAGAATAGCGTAAAGATTCTGGCATGGGGCGTAGCGAAGTGTTAAGACATAATCTTTACCATACCTTCCTTTGGATGCAAAGATCATAGAGATTACCCATGAATCTGTTGTTGAGTCTTCTCTTTTTTGTTTTTTTGGCTCTAAGTCCTGCATTTGCGCAGACGTCCTCTGATCAAGCAGAATCATCGGACGTTTGTCAGGACATGAACGCTTACGACCCTTGGGAAGGGTGGAACCGTCAGGTTTTTGCTTTTAACCTGTTCATGGACGATTATCTGATTAAACCAGTGGCCCAAGGCTATGATTTTATCCGCCCTGATTTTCTGAAAAAGCCCCTTAATAATTTTTATGATAACCTGCACGAGCCCCTTAATGTGTTGAACAATCTGCTGCAGGGGGAATGGAAGCGTGCGGGGGATTCGTGGGCCCGTTTTTTCGTCAATTCAACGTTTGGTCTTTTGGGATTTTTTGATGTTGCTGATGATGAAAATGTTCAAGAAGCCCGCGAGGATTTCGGCCAAACCCTAGCGGTATGGGGTGTGGATCACGGCGCCTATTTCGTGATTCCTTTTTATAAACCCAGCACGGTGCGGGATGCCTTCGGGGAAATTGCCGTGGATGGTTTTCTTTTGACGCCATGGTATTACGTTGCTGACAATAACGATGCCATGGGCTGGTACTATGGTCGCCTTGCGGGTGAATTTTTAGAGGTTCGCGCGGATAATCTTAAAACATTCGATAATCTACGCAAAACAGCGGCGGATGATGATAGCTTTTATGCCTTAATGCGCTCTCTCTCTTGTCAAAAGCGTCAGGTTGAGATAAGCAATGGGAAGTTTCAGGAGAATCAATCGGCTGGCTTTGAGGAAGACTTTTTCGCAGATCAACCTTAAATAATTTTGGATCGGGTATTTATCATGCGTTTTTTTGGATTGGTTTTGGCGTTTTTGGTTTGTTTTGGTTCTGCGGCATGGGCACAGTCCTTTGATAAAAAACCCAGTATGGATTATATTCAGGGTTTGGCGGGAAAAGTTGTCGTTATTGCCAAACAAAATAAAGATAAAGCCATTCAGGATGAGAATGTTGCAAAATTACTGAATGAAAATTTAGCCTATGAACGGATTGCCCGTTTTGTTTTGGGCAAACACTGGGCGAATGCCAACGAGGAAGAGAAAAAAGAGTTTATTGATCTTTATGCGAAATCGCTTCGTTTGGCCTATTCCCGTCAGATTCTCTCGGTGGATTTGAAAGATGTGCAGGTTTATGACGCTTTTGTTGCGCCTCGGGGCCAGTTGGTTACGGTCAAAACAAAGGTCGTGGATCCTGATTCGGGTCAACGTGTGGCTATTGACTGGCGGTTGTTTTCTTCTGCCGAAGGGTACAAAATTCTGGATGTGCTCGTAGAGGGAATTAGTGTGGCGTCATCTCAGCGTTCAGAATATGCATCCATCATTCAGCGGGGAGGGGGCAAAGTGGAGGCGGTTCTGGCCAAATTGCGTCAGGATACCCAATCCGCTGTCCAAAATCCGTGAAGACGTTCAGCCTGCGCCGCCTGTCATATGCGGTGGTTGTGGTTGTTTTTGTTTTTTTGACGATGTGTTCGGCTTTTCTTATTTTAAGCCTTAACAATCTTAGTCTTATGGCGGAACACGCACGCCTAGAGGCCGTGCCTAAGGCCCTAGACCGCCATCAAAAAGCCAGAGTCATTGAACAAATGCGGGCTTTTCTGGATGTGATGTTGACCGCCGGTGATTTAAAAAAAATTGATGATGTTGAGGAAAAACTTGTTTTTCTGAGTGCACATATGCGGGATCGCTACCTCGATCCTTCTCTTCACGCCCTGATGCAACATATTCCAACAGAAACGCGGCGCTTGGCCTCAAAGGCGCGAACCATCGTGGCTAAAAACAATGAGATTCTTGATCAAAAACAGAAAATCGATACGCAAATCGAAACCTTGCGTCCCCTGATTGAACAAACCCAAGCCACATTATGGGAAAACTTGCGGCGCTCCTCCCAGCGGGATGGGGATTCTTTTGAGCTGTATAAACGGATGGAAACTCTGATGGGGACATTTGATAAAATGGCGCTCTCTTTGTCCCAGATCATGATCTTACAGACACCACAGGCTGTGGAGAATGAACAAAATCATTACCGCGCCATGGCCGATTTACTGCTTTATTTGAAACCAAGATTGCCTGTTTTGACTTACAAAAAAGAGCTTGATGACTTAATTCAGCATTTTTCCGGACTTGATTATTTATTTGATTTAAAGCAAGAAAATATAAGTTTTTTGGTGCAGCTTTCCAAGGAACATTGGGCTTTGAATCGAAATTTGTCTTCCTTACAAAATCAGCTCACACAAACGGGTATCGATTTGGCCAAACGGGTGACGGATTCTCTGGAATATCAGGCCCGCGAAGGGTTTTTGGCCTCCATGATCGTTTTTCTTATTTTGGGGGCTTTGTTCTTCTTCATGGCCCTCATTTTGCTTTATGGGATTGTGAAACCCATGACGCGTGCCAGTTATGTTTTACGGAATTTACATCGATGTGATCCCAAAAAAGATCTGATGCATTCTGATTTGGCAGAAATGGAATCTATCAATCAAGGGGTTATCCAGTTATCCTCTGCCATGAAGGCAACGGAGGAAGCCAATACACGGCTGATCACCATGGCGCAACTGCAAAGCACCTTCACCGCCACAGTTTCCCATGAATTGCGCACGCCCTTAACATCCATCCGCGGTTTTTTGCATATCATTCAAAAAGATTTAAAAATCGTTTTTCGGGATATGCCATCGTCAAAATACACATCCCGCATTGTTTCCAATGTGGAGATTATTCAGGCGGAAAGCGACCGGTTAAGCCTGTTGATCAATGATGTTTTGGATATGAGCAGTCTTTCCTCTGGCCGTATGGTCTGGCGTGACGAGGATACCCAACCGACTGATGTCATTCGTTATACGCTTGCGGCGATGAAGGGGCAACGGTTGCAACATACACACGTTCTTTTTGAGCAAGATATTCAAGATCCCCTGCCAAGCCTTAGGGTGGACCCTCATCGTCTGCAACAGGTGTTGATGAATTTGTTGCACAATGCCTATAAATTTACGGAAAAGGGCCGCATTGTTCTGAAATGCTGGGCACAAAACAATGCCGTGTATTTTTCTGTTCAAGATACGGGCATGGGGATCCCCAAAGAAGATTTTGATAGAATTTTTGAGCAATTTCAACAAAGTGGATCTTTGAAAGACAAGCCACGTGGCACAGGGTTGGGGCTTGCCATTTGTCGCCAAATTATCGAGCATTATGGCGGTTCTTTAACGGTCTCCTCTGAGGTCGGGACAGGCAGCACATTCACATTTTTCATTGGACACAGTCATCATAAATAGACTATATTTATTCAATTTTTTATGGGATGGGTCATACCTATGAATCGAACGCTGGAGGCTATTGAAATTTTTTCCGCATTATCCTTTGAAGAAAGGGCGCGTATTGCTGCATTATGCCAGTGGCGAGTGTTTGAAAAAGATCAGTATATTTTGGATAAAGACGATCAAGAAACGGATGTTTATTTTATCACAGAGGGAAGCGTTCGGATTCTGAATTATTCTTTGGCAGGACGCGAAGTCAGCTACGCCGATATAGGCGCAGGGTCGTGCTTTGGGGAACTTTCTGCCCTAGACAAACAGCCCCGATCGGCGGCTGTGATTGCTAAAACCACCACCCAAGTGGCTGTGCTCTCTGCCGTACAATTTGAAAAGATTCTTCGGGAGTATCCCAGCATTGCCATGGCCTTGCTGAAAAAATTGGCCTCTTTTTTACGGTTTGCATCGCTGCGTATTTTTGAGATGAGCACTCAGCAATCTCAAAATCGTGTAGCCTTGGAATTGTTGCGTTTGATGGAAGATTGTGGGGAAAAAGGCCTTGATCACGATGTTTCCGTGATTTTATCACCCGCCCCCAAGCAGATGGATTTGGCCAATCGTATTGGCACAACACGGGAAACTGTGGCCCGAGCGTTTCGGAAATTAACCGAAGAGGGGATTGTGGTCCGCGTTCCCAAGGGATTAAAAATTTTAAATCCAGAGGCTTTGCACGCCTTAGCGGAAAACATTGAATAGCGGGCAGGGAACCTTTATAGTTGTTTCAGGCTGGCGTGTGCGAGGTCCATCACGTTCCTCGGTCCATAATGTAAGAATGGGAGCTGTCCCTGTTTTGATCGTGGTCAAAGCACTACGGCGCCCCCCTGGTCATCGGCACCAGGCAACACGATGGCCACGGCACGCTGGCTCTTTTAAAACAAACTGTCGATTTCATGGCCGCGCCCACTGTCGTCGTCGCCCACCTGAAAGGTATCATCGCGCCAAGGCGGCGCATCTTTGCGCGGTTTGCGTTGAACGGCCTCTCTGTATGTCGCTTTGTGACTTTTTGCGGGAATGGCCCCTTTGATAACAGAAACCGGCACCACCAACGCATGCGCGGGGGGAGGAATCGTAAACATATCCTTTATTATTCCCCTAAAAGGTTAAGGAAAGGTCAATCAGACTATCCCCCCTCTGGTCATCTATTTCCGTTTATCATAGGGATTGTCCCGCGTGCGCAGGACAATGCGCAGGGGAATTGGGCCCAACCCTAAATTGTCAGCAAGGCTTTTTTTTAGGTAACGTAAATAATCCGCCGGAACGTCCTCGCTGCGCGTTGTGAAGATCACGAATGTGGGGGGGCGGGTCGAGGCCTGCGTGGCGTATTTCAAACGGATACGGCGACTCTTGACCACCGGCGGCGGGTGATGGGTGGTGGCATAGGCCAGCCATTGATTCAGAAGGGCCGTGGACACACGTTTGTTCCATAAATCATACAAAGCGCGGCTTTTTTCAAAAAGGTCGGAAACGCCCTGACCCTTTTGGGCCGAGAGGTAAACCACGGGCAAAGCTGACACATCATGAAACAGCATGGGGGATTGTTTTTTGATATAATGGGTAATCTGTTTTTTTTGATCCTCTGGCACCAAATCCCATTTGTTCAAGGCCAAAATCACGGGCCGTCCTTCTTCCAGTGCATCCGATACGATGGAAAGATCCTGTTTTTCAATTCCCTGAACGGCATCCACCACCACAATGGCGATATGACAAAAATCCATAGCATGCTTGGTTTCGTGGGCGGCTTTGTGTTCAATAACATCGCGGTGGGCTTTTTTCTTGCGCAGGCCCGCAGTGTCCGTAAGACGAAATGTATGCCCAGATATGACCGTGGTTGCATGAATGGCATCCCGCGTCATTCCTGGCATTTCACTGGTCAATGTGCGCTCGTACCCCAACAAAGCATTGAGAAGCGTAGATTTACCAGCATTTGGACGTCCCAAAAGCGCGATTTTCAGGGGGTCCTGACCTTTTTCTATGCCGTGGCTTTTCTCGGTATTTCTTTTGAGTATTTCTTCTTTTAACTCAGAAATACCATGCCCTGTGCGTGCCGATAAGAGGATTGTAAGCTCAGCGTCATAAATGTCATCCCCAGTATTTTTTTGTATGTCTGACTTATTTTTGACAATAAAAACAGGCTTTTGCTCCTTTTTGAGAAGCCGGAAGCAGTCCTTGTCTTCCTCGGAAATACCTTCGCCGGCATCTGTTAAAAAGACAACTAGGTCAGACCTAGAAATACCATTGAGCGTTGCCCGCATCATGTCCTTGGCCATAGACGTTTTGCCATAAAGATCGATGCCTGGGGTATCAATCAGGCAAACATCGTGTCCATCCCACGTTGTGTAAACGTCTTTCCAATCCCGCGTAACGCCAGGTTCATCATGAACGATGGCAACAGGGCGGCCCAAAAGACGATTCAAAAGCGTGGATTTTCCCACATTGGGGCGTCCCACCAAGGCAACAGTGATCATAAGGCATCATATCACAAAAAATTAAGGAAGGATTCCCTTTAACAAAGGATTTTGTTCTTGATAGGCCACAGGCTCTCCATCACTCAGGGGTTTGTTTGCCTCTTTAAGTGTTTTTAATCGTGCATATTCTTTTTTGGGTTCAATGATTGTGTTGGATTTGGGTAAATTCAAGGGATTGGTTAATAAATCTTGGCTTTCCGCTTCATCGGTTTTCAATCGCTGGCGAATCATGGGATCCACCGCCGTTGTGCCGGCGGCTTTGTTTAGGAAAGCTTGGGCATTTCCCCCTGTTATGACGACAGCTTCGGAAGCGGCCTCTGTTGTTAGGGGGGTGCCCGTGATCACAGAGGCACCGCGGCTTTGAGAGGAAGGGGTTGCCTTTGCCAAGCTTCCTGGGGAGGGGATTTGTTCAGGATTATGAACATCGCCGGGTACAGCCAAAGGCTCCCGCTTTAAAATGGCAAATTCATCAGGGGTGTTGCGGGCAATACCCAGCATAGAGGCGCGATCCTCGCCTGCACAACCGGACAGGCTCAGGGCTAAGACAGCGGCAAAAAACAAGCGCATATCAAACTCTCTTTTTAGAAACGATCTGACTATAGATCAACAATAGGACGCCGACAACAATGCAGCTGTCGGCCAAATTAAAGGCTGGCCAATGGTACGGTCCAACATAAAAATCTAAAAAATCAAAGACCGCCCCATACAGGATACGATCCCGTATGTTGCCCACCGCGCCCCCAATAATCAGGGACAGGGCCCAACGTTCACGGGGCTGATCATTTTTATACAGCCAGATCAGCAACCCCACCACAAAACCCCCTGTTATGCCCAGCAAAACAAACGGGGGAAGGGCCCGAAACAGACCAAAACTAACGCCGGTATTCCAGACAACATTCAGGCTGAATCCGTTAAAGATCGGATAAAAAGACGTGTCCCGAGCAAAAAGAAAAGACATCACCTCTGTTTTCAGCCAAATATCCCCAAGGGCGATCAGAAGAGCGATTCCCACGTGCCACCCAAACCGTTGAACATGATGGCGGCGCATCAAGATACCCCCTGAATGACAGAAGCACACCGGTCACACAGGTGTGGCGTGGCATGGTCCTGAGGGGTCAGATCCTCATGACGCCAGCACCGCTGGCATTTTTCCCGCATTGATTTTGATATCGAAACAAGAGGTGCTGCGATCGTTTCGTTTTCAATATAATGAATGTGCGAAACAAGGGCAACCTCTGTCAGATTAAAATAATCGGCCATTCGACGATCATTAGGGTGAAGTTCCAAGGTAACATCAGCCTCAAGATTGGCTTTGATGTCACCTTTTTTTCTTGCCTGTTCAAGGGACTGCAAGATGCTGGCCCGAAGATTCAAGAGGGCTTCCCCGTGTTCAGCCAAAGAGGCATTATCCCATATCGTCGGCAGAGGGGGGGTGTCCAGCAAATGCACGCTGCCGTTTTCATGATCCAAAAGATATAACTCTTCTGCGGTAAAACAGAGCAGGGGGGCCAACCAGCGCAGAAGAGTGTCGTATAAATGCCGCAAAACAGTGCGCGTAGCCCGACGTTTTGGGCTGTGCTTCCCTTCACAGTACAAGATGTCCTTGCGGATATCAAAATAAAACGAAGACAGGATGCTGCTGCAAAAGGTGTGAAGCTTTTGATAAAACTCTGAAAATTCAAAGGTGGATTGCAAGGCTTGCCAGTCATGATCAAGGATTTTCAAGTGGTGCAAGACCCACTGTTCCAACGGGGGCAGGGCGCCGCATTCGATCGTTTCGCTATCGCACCAAAAGTGAAGGTTGCCATGCAAAAAGCGCATGGTATTACGGAAACGTCGATAAATATCGGCGTAGTGATCAAATAATGTTTTTTGAACATGAACATCATGGCGTGTGTCTGAAAAGATGGCCCATAGCCTGAGAATGTCCGCGCCGTAGGTTTTGACGATATCTTGGGGGGCGACAACATTCCCTAAAGATTTAGACATTTTTCGTCCCTGATGATCCAAAACAAACCCGTGTGTCATCAGGTTTTTATAGGGGGCCTGCCCCAACAGCGCCGATCCCACCAGCAAAGAGGATTGAAACCAGCCGCGATGTTGATCGGACCCTTCCAAATAAAGGTCTGCGGGGACCTGCTCAGAGTCCAGAGCAAAGCTAAACGTTGTCCCGCTATCAAACCAGACATCCAAAATATCATGGGATTTTTCGTAATCATGGGGGTTTAAATCCAGTCCCTCAAAGAAAACCTCCAGCGGGGTTTCAAACCATGCATCACATCCCTTTTCGGCGATGACGTTGGCAACACGATTAATAAACGTTTGAATGATTGCGGGATTTTTGGGGATTTCCCCCGTTTCTTTATGTTGAACAATGGTTAGTGGCACCCCCCACAGGCGTTGACGGGACAAACACCAGTCGGGACGCGACGCCACCATAGAGGTCAGACGTGTGCGACTTTTAGAGGGGAAAAACCCAACGCGATGCAGGCTGCGCAGAGCAACCTCGCGCAGGCTCAGCCCCGATTCCATAGGACCATCCATGCTGACGAACCATTGCGGGGTCAGCAAGGTAATCAAGGGGGCCTTAGACCGCCAAGAATGGGGATAACTATGGACAAAGGGGCGCTCCCCCAAAAGGCGATGGTTGGTTTTGAGATGTTCCAGAATCGCCGGCGTCACCTTAAAAATATGCTGCCCCCCAAAATGCGGAACGTTTGGGGTGTAAAGGCCTTCCCGTGTCACAATTTGGGGGAAATGGTTTTGAAAAAAGGCAATGGTTTCCAAACGGTGTTGCAAACGGGGATCTTCGGTTAAAGGCGAGCGCATCAAAAGAAAATCATCTTCACCATGGGCGGGGGCGATGTGAACGATGCCGGTACCCTGATCATCGGTGATAAAGGTTGCAGGATATACACAGGAATACCAAGATGGCCCTTTGTCGGCATCAAGGGGAAAGGGCCGCTGGCAAAGGGTTCCGATCAAAGAATGTCCAGGAATGTCTTGTATGATATCAAAGGGTATGCCGCAGGCTGACGAAAAGGCTTGGACGCGTTGACGCAAGACCACAAAGTGACGTCCGTCAGGATGGCGCAACAAAGCGTAAGATAAATCAGGGTGCACCGCCAGCCCCGCATTGGCCGGCAAGGTCCAAGGCGTTGTGGTCCAGGCGACCAAAGATGTTTCAGGGGGCAAGTCTCCCTCAACCACGGGAAAAGCGACATAGGCTTCGGTGGATGTTTTTTCGTGGTATTCGATTTCAGCCTCTGCAAGGGCCGTTTGTTCAACTGTCGACCACCAAACGGGGCGAACCCCTTGGGTAATCAGATTTTTTTCCCATAGTTTTCCAAAAGCCCGAACAATGGCCGCTTCATTGTCAAAGTCCATGGTTAAATAAGGATGATCCCAGAGACCATCAACACCCAGACGTTGAAATTCCTCGCTTTGGTGATTGGACCATTGCTTGGCATAGCTGCGGCATTCTTCGCGAAAGTCACGCAAGGAAACATCGGCTTTTTTCTTTTTTTTGGCTTGATATTGCTCCTCGATTTTCCATTCGATGGGCAGGCCGTGACAATCCCACCCTGGGCGAAAACGAACATGACGTCCCATCATGCGATGATAGCGGTTTAGGAGATCCTTTAAAATTTTCCCCATGGCATGACCCAGATGGATAGGGCCATTGGCATAGGGCGGCCCATCGTGCAGAACAAAGGGACGGGACCCTTGGTTTTTCTGACTCAGGGAGGTGTATAAATTTTGTGACTGCCAGCGGGCCAAGATGTCCCCTTCCTTTTGGGGAAGGCCGGCTTTCATAGGCAGAGGGGTTTCCGGAAGGAAAAGGGTATGACGATAATCGGTGTTCATAGAATGGATCTTTAAAGGTCACCAAAACATTGCCGTGCGCGTCGACAGTCTTCTTCTATACATGCTTTCAGGGCGGGAAGCGATGGAAATTTCATTTCGGGGCGCAGGAAATGATGGAAAGACACGTGGAGAGTATCCCCGTAAAGATCGTTTTGAAAGTCAAACAAATGAACCTCAAGGCGTTCTTGCGTCCCCCCCACGGTGGGTCGAAGGCCCACATTGGCCACACCATAATACCGATGTTGCCGCCATTGGATGGTTACAGCGTAAGCCCCAGCATGCGGGGGTAAAAATGAGCCTAAGGATAGGTTGGCCGTGGGAAAGCCCAAGGTGCGGCCCAAACGATCTCCGGCCATCACAGGACCGGTGATGGTATAGGGACGCCCCAAAAGATGATTGGCTTTTTTGATGTTGCCGTCCCTTAAAAGTCGCCGAATGGTGGTTGAGGCGCAAACGATACCCTCTTCATCGACCCATGGGGCCGCAACGGTGACGCCAAAACCCAAACGTTCCCCAAGATGCCGGAGTGTTTGAACATTGCCGCTGCGTCCATGTCCAAACGCAAAATCTGGCCCCACCACTACGTGACCCACACGCAGACCCTGCACCAAAAACTCTTGGGCAAAGTGTTCGGGGGATTGCTCAGCAAAGGGGCCATCAAACGTCTGGTGCCACAAAAAATCCAGCCTTTCTTCTTTAAGATAGTGTTCTTTTTGAGATTTAGATGTCAGGTGAAAAGGGTTTCGGGAGGGATGAAAAAAATCTCGGGGGTGGGGATCAAAGGTTATTGCGCCAAAGAAACGAAAGTGCACAAATTGTTTTGCTATAGAAATAACATGGGCGTGCCCCCGATGGACACCGTCAAAGTTGCCGAGGGCCACGCTGGAGCCAAGGTGTTGAAAGTCGGAAAAACAGGCATTTTGGTAAATTTTCATGGGATAAATTTTGGAAAAACCTTAACAGAGTATGGGAGGTTAAGAGCGTTTGCCTCCTTGGGGGAAGTGTGTTACAAGGAAAGCCGTCTGACCCCAACATAAATTTCTAAAGAGAGAGTTTTCAGGCATGACCACCAAAAAACTACAAGATCCCGAAGAAATCAAGGATTTGATGCGCGAAGTTGAGGATGATATGGCCTTTGAATCCCTGAAAAAAGGGATAAAACGCTATGGCCCAGCGATAGCGGTGCTGGTTGTGGCGATTCTTTTGGCCATGGGCGGCGGGGCTTGGTACCATAACAGGCAGGATCAGAACGCGTTGCTGGCAGAGGATGTTTTTACCAGTCTGGTTTACCCAGAGACACAGACAACCAAAGGGACCACCAACGAGGATGATTTGACCTTTTCCTCAGGGTATCAGACCTTAGTGGCCTTTGCGGAAGGCCAGCGGCATCTTAGCCACGATCGCCTAGCAGAGGCTGGGGACACTTGGCAAAAATCCCTTAAAACGGCCCCGCTTCCTTTGCGGAATCTTTTGGTGGTGGCGTCGGGGTCCTTGCCCAAAGGCGATGCCGGAAAGGGTGTCCCTGAGGAAAGTTTACAGGCCTTGGCACAAAGCCAAACATCATCGTGGCGCTTTTTGGCCCAAGAAGCCAGAGCCTTCGGCCTTTACGGCGCAGGGGATAAGGTTGAGGCCAAAAAAATCTGGGATACGCTGTCCAAGGTTGAGGGCCTTCCCGCGGGTGTTCGTGAGCGCACCCAAACCATGCTGAAGAGTTTTATATGATGGGGCGGGGCGGGATGTTTCGGCCTTGGTTGGTTTTGGGCTGCACGATGGTGCTTTGTGCCTGCGCATCCTCGGATGATCCGGAAAACAAGGCCGTGGGCGACCGCATTGCGGTGTTTGAGTCCCGTCAAGAGACGTTAAAACCCAAAGAAGGTGCCCAGATTGAGTTGTCAGAGGCTGTGGATCGAACCTCTTGGCCCATGGTTTCTGGTAATGCCACCCACCAGACGGGTCAAATGGTGTTGGATGATCATTTGAAACGTCTGTGGGATGTGGATTTAGAGGATTTTGAGTCCAGCGAGAACGGATCCCTATCTCAGCCCGTCATCAATGAAGGTCGCATGATCGTGATGGACGCGACCTCTGTGGTTTTTGCATTGGATCAAAAAACAGGAAAAGCGTTGTGGAGGACGCCTTTAGCGCCCTCTACAGAACAGGATGTTGTTTTGGATGGTGGCGGGGTTGCTGCTATGGGATCCAACGTCTTTGCCACAACGGGTTATGGTGAGTTTCTGGCGTTGAAGGCGGAAACAGGAGAAATTCTTTGGCGTCTTGCTTTGCCTGCTCCCCCAGCCTCTGCCCCGACCTTTGAAGGCGACTATGTTTATATAACCACAAAATCCAATCAGGTGGTGGCCATTTCTCTGGGCACCAAGGCCATCGCGTGGGTGTATACAGGGCTGCAACAGTCAACCGGTATTGCCGGTGGCGCCGCACCCGCCATTTTTGATCAGACGGTGGTGGCCGCCCTTTCCTCTGGCGAGGTTGTGGCGATTCATAAAGATACCGGCCGTTCTCTTTGGTTTGATTCTCTTAGCGAAGACAGTACGTTGGGGCTTTCGGATATCGTTGCTGATCCTGTTTTGGCGTATAATCGGGTCTTTGCGGCCCCTGTTGGTGGGGGACATTTCACGGCCCTCAGTCTGGCAACAGGGGCACGCCTCTGGCAGCACTCTGTGGGCTTTGTTTATCCGCCTGCCGTCGCCGGTAATGGTATTTTTATCACCACCTCGGATCAGAAAGCCATGGCCTTGACCATCAAAGGGGATTTGGTATGGACGGTTGATTTACCTAAAGATGATGATCAGATGTGGTTTGGCCCCCTTGTGGCGGGATCAAAAGTTTTGGTTTTGAATCACCAAGGGGATCTTTTGGTCCTCAGCCCCGCTACAGGCCAGACCCTGAGCACGTTATCCTTGGGCAAGGAAGTGGCGGCGCCGCCGTTGATTGTTCAAAAAACGCTGTTTGTGCTGACAAAAAACGGTACCATTTTGGCTTATGGATCTTAAGGGTTGGGGGCTTGCGGCTTAGCCAGAGGCGATTGCCCTTTGAAAAACGCACAGTCATCACGGATCAGACAGATGGTACAAAGGGGATTTCGCGCTTTGCAGGTATACCGCCCATGCAGAATCATCCAGTGATGGGCGTTTTGGCGGTAGGCCTCAGGGATGACCTTTAAAAGGATATCCTCAACCGCTCTGGGCGTTTTCCCTGGGGCTAGGCCTGTTCTTTGAGCGACGCGGAAAATATGGGTATCAACGGCGATGGTGGCATGGCCAAAGGCGGTGTTCAGAACAACATTGGCGGTTTTACGTCCCACCCCAGGCAGAGCCTCCAAGGCTTCCCTCTCATCAGGGACTTCGCCTTGGTGCCGCTCGCAAAGCAGGCGGCAGGTTTGAAAAAGATGTTTGGCTTTGCTGCGAAATAAATTGAGACTTTTCAGCAGGAACGTTAATCGCTCTTCCCCCAACGCCAACATGGCTTGCGGTGTATCGGCAAGGGCAAACAGGGGCCGCGTGACAATGTTGACTTGTTTATCGGTGCTTTGGGCCGACAGCATGACCGCCACCAAAAGGGTGAAGGGCGAGTGATACATCAGCTCGGTTTTGGGCTCTGGACAGGCGTTTTGAAAAATTTCAAAAATGCGGACAACGGCCTCTGGGGTCATGGCAAGCCGTTTGCCCCAATCCTTACACAGCCAGCAGCATGCGCTCGGGGTCTTCCATCATGTCCTTGAGTCTGACCAAAAAGGTCACGGCTTCTTTCCCATCAATGATGCGGTGATCATAGGACAAAGCCACATACATCATGGGGCGGATGACAATTTGATCTTTCACGACGACGGGACGGGGCTCGACTTTGTGCAATCCCAAAATGCCAGACTGGGGCGTGTTTAAAATGGGCGTGGACAGCAATGATCCATAAACCCCCCCATTGGTGATGGTGAAGGTCCCGCCGTTCATATCCTCAATGGACAGTTTCCCATTGCGGGCCTTAACGGCCAGTTCCGCAATGGTTTTTTCAATACCGGCCAGGGTCAGAACATCCGCATCCCGCACAACCGGCACCACCAGCCCTGCATCGGTGCCCACCGCAACGCCGATATCGTAATGATTTTTATAGATAATCTCATCGCCTTCGATCTGGGCGTTGACAGATGGGATGTCTTGAAGCGCGGCGATGGCAGCCTTAACAAAAAATCCCATGAATCCCAGTTTAATACCGTGTTTTTTTTCAAACAGGTCTTTGTGACGATTGCGCAGGTCGATGACGCGGCTCATGTCGATTTCATTAAAGGTGGTGAGGATAGCCGCTGTGTTTTGGGCCTCTTTCAGACGCTCGGCAATGCGGGCGCGAAGGCGGGTCATGCGGCGACGTTCCTCCCTCGGGGCAGAAGGGGCGGGCGTGACAGACGGCTGCGACACATGCGCGATGACATCGGATTTTAAAATTTGTCCTTTTTTCCCCGTTCCGGACACATCCGCGGCGGAAAGGTTATGTTCCGCCATCATTTTGGCCGCCGCAGGGGGCACCACAGGGGAGGGCAGATCAGGAAGGACCGCAGGGGAAGCAGGGGGAGGCGTTGTGGTTAATGGGGCAGGGGAGGCTGCGGCGGAAGCCACACCGTCCTCAATAACCCCCAAAGTGGCCCCAATGGCAACGGTGTCCCCTTCTTTAAAGGCGCAGGAGGACAGAACACCAGCTGTTGGTGCAAAAACCTCCACCGTCACTTTGTCCGTTTCCAGCTCGGCAATGGCTTCGTTGACGGCCACAGCCTGCCCAACGGTTTTGAACCATTTGGCAATGGTGGCTTCGGTGATGGATTCTCCGAGGGCAGGTACAACAACAGGGGTCGTCATAATGGGGGTGTCCTTAATGAATCAGGGCACGAATCATGCCAGAAAAAAGCACCTTGTCAAGGACCAACGCCGCAAACAAGGCAAACAGATAAAACAAAGAGTAACCAAACAAACGGCGGGCGGCCTTATTTTGCTGTTCTGTGTTGGTTGTGATCAGGGGGTGGGCCAGGGATAAAAAGCGCCCCCCCAGCAACAAGGCGATGGCACCATACACCCAAGAAACATATCCCAGCAAGGCAGGCATGAGCGAAATGCCCACCAAAAGGATGCTGTAAATCAGGATATGCAAAACGGTGCTTGGCTTTCCTTTAACGACAGGCAGCATGGGGATGCCGACACGGGCGTAATCTTCGGCGCGGTACAGGGATAAAGCCCAAAAATGGGGGGGCGTCCAGAAAAAAACAATAAGAAACAGGGACCACGGCAGAAGGCTGTCAACGTTGCCCGTCATGGCGGCCCATAAAATCACGGGTGGAAGGGCGCCCGCTGCCCCGCCAATCACAATGTTTTGATGGGTGGAGCGCTTTAAAACCACCGTATAAAGACCGGCGTAAAAAACAATGGAAAACGCCAGCCAGCCCGCCGCATACCACGACAGTGACAGGCCCATAAGCACAACGGAAAATGTTGCCAAACTTAGGGAAAAAGCCAAAGCATTTTCAGGGCTGACGGTTCCAGAGGGAATCGGGCGCAGGGCGGTCCGCTCCATCTTGGCATCAATGTCGCGATCATACCACATGTTGAACGCGCCGGCGGCGCCACTGCCCAACGCAATGCACAAAAGGGCCATGAAACAGGAAAAGGCATCCACAGTGTCCAAAAAAGGTACGGTACACAGGGCCGTGAAAACAACCAGCTGGATCACGCGGGGCTTTAAAAGCGCCCCGTAGGGGGAAAGCGTGGCCAAAGACAGACGAATCTCTGTGAAAAAGGGAGTAAGAGAAGATTTTAACGTTGTCATGCGGTGGGACCCTGCCAGAGGGACCATAAGCCCAAAAGGAAAGAGATCATGATACAAAGCACAGAAAGCACGAAGGGAATCAGCCTGCGAGAAGCGGCAGAGGAAGTATAGCCCAAAGCATAAAAAACACGGGCCGCCAGCCAAGACCAGCCCAAAACGGCTGCGGCTATGCCTTGCCCCTGTCCGGATAAAATCCATAACAGGGGCAAAAACATAACAGTGGATTCTATGGTGTTTTGTTGGGTGCGAAAAACAGCCTCAAAACGCGGGTCACCACGGGTTTCAGGGGGTTTAACGCCGAATTTGTGCCGAGCACGTCCAACAGAAAAGGCTAGGCCCCACAGGAAAGCACAGGTCAAAAGCGTAATGAGGGTGGGGTGAAATGGCATAAAAACCGGCTTTAGTGGGCGTCCTCTTTGATCTCAGGCAGTGTTTCAAAGGTATGAAAGGGCGGCGGGGAAGAGACGGTCCATTCCAGTGTTGTGGCACCTTCTCCCCAAGGGTTGTTGGGAACGTGTTTCTTGCGGATAAAGGTGATGGCCACCACAACCAAAAACCACAGCGTGGCGGCAAAGGAAATATAGGCCCCTATCGAAGAAACGAGGTTCCAGCCAGCAAACGCATCAGGATAATCGGGATAGCGGCGGGGCATACCTTGGAGTCCCAAGAAGTGCTGAGGAAAGAACGTCACATTCACGCCAATAAAGAAAAGCCAGAAATGGATTTTTGCCAGAGTTTCGGGGTATTGATACCCACTCATTTTGCCCAGCCAGTAATAAAAGGCAGCAAAAATGGCAAACACAGCCCCCAAGGACAAAACATAGTGAAAGTGGGCCACAACATAATACGTGTCGTGGAAAACAGAGGTTAAGCCCCCGTTGGCCAAAACCACACCCGTTACGCCGCCCACCGTGAAAAGGAAAATAAAGCCCAAGGCAAACAACATGGGGGTGGGGAACGTTAAGGATCCCCCCCACATGGTTGCAATCCAAGAAAAGATCTTAATCCCCGTAGGCACGGCAATAATCAAAGTTGCGGCTGTGAAGTACGCCCGTGTGTTGATATCCAGTCCCACCGTGTACATATGGTGCGCCCAGACCACAAAACCAATAAAGCCAATGCTGACCATGGCATACACCATGCCCAGATAGCCGAAGATAGGCTTTTTAGAAAACGTGGACACAATATGACTGATGATGCCGAAGGCCGGTAAAATCATAATGTAAACTTCCGGATGGCCAAAAAACCAAAACAGATGCTGAAACAAAACAGGATCACCGCCACCCGAGGGATCAAAAAACGATGTGCCAAAATGACGATCGGTGAGCAACATGGTGATGCCGCCCCCCAAAACAGGAACCGCCAGCAAAAGCAGGAAAGCGGTAATCAGCATGGCCCATGCAAACAGGGGCATTTTGTGCAAGGTCATCCCCGGGGCCCGCATATTCAAAATGGTGGTGATGAAATTAATGGCCCCTAAAATGGAAGACGCCCCCGCCAAGTGTAGAGAAAAAATGGCCATATCCACGGCAATACCAGGGTGGCCCAAGGTCGCACTGAGGGGCGGATAAATGGTCCAGCCCGTTCCGGCCCCGCCATCCACAAACGCAGAGCCCAGAAGAAGAAGAAAAGAGGGCACAATCAACCAAAAACTGATGTTATTCAGCCGAGGAAACGCCATATCCGGCGCCCCGATCATCAGTGGCACAAACCAGTTCCCAAAGCCCCCGATCAGCGCCGGCATGACCACAAAAAACACCATAATCAAACCATGGGCCGTGATCAGCACATTATAAAATTGATGGTCCCCGCCCAGAATTTGCAGTCCGGGCTCCTGAAGCTCCATCCGCATCACCACAGAAAACAGGCCCGCAATCAGGCCTGCCAACACAGAAAAAATCAGATAAAGGGTCCCGATGTCCTTATGATTTGTCGATAAGAACCAGCGAGAGAAAAAAGAGGGCTTGGCGTTGTCGTGGCTCATGCAGAAATCCTGATGTTAAAAATCTTTTTTTAGAGGGCTTTTTGTGGGACTTTCCCGCCTTTTTCCTGAATCCAAAGATCAAAGGCTTCGGGGGAAACGGCCTTGATCACAATGGGCATAAACGCGTGGCCTACGCCGCAAATTTCTGAACACTGGCCGTAATACAAGCCTTCCTTTTCAATGCGTGTCCATGTTTCATTCAATCGGCCTGGAATCGTATCGGTTTTGATGGCCAAGGAGGGCATGGCCCAGCTGTGAATCACATCCGCCGACGTTAAGATGAACTTGATTTTTGTGCCCACCGGCAAAACCAGGGGATTATCCACCTCCAAAAGGCGTTTTTGGCCGGGTTTTAAATCCTTTTCCTCGATCATATAGGCATCAAAGGACAATCCACCGTGATCAGGGTATTCATATTGCCAGTACCATTGATGACCCGTCACTTTGATGGTGAAGGCGGTGTCTGGGGCCACATCGGTAAAATAAAGAAGACGCATGGACGGCACAACGATGGCCACCAAAATCAGCACGGGAATCCCAGTCCAGATGACCTCTAGGAGGGTATTATGAGAGGTCTTGGAGGGGACAGGATTTTTAGAGGCCCGAAAACGCCACGTCACATACAGCAAGAGGCCTAAAACAAAAATGGTAATAAAAAAAATAATATAAAGCAAAATATGGTGAAAATCATGAATTTTGTGCGCCACGGGCGAGAAAGCAGGCTGAAAAGAGAGGCCCCAAGGCTGGGGAGCCGCAAAAGAGGGCAGGGCGGTTAGCAGGAACAAAGGAATAGCCAACAACAGAAACAAAAAAAGACGCATCGACAGGAAATCTCCTCAAACATGAGAAAAAAGGGGCAGACTCTGCACAACCTCTGATTTGGTTGTAACGGCTGGCTTGTTATCGCGCAAGTGTTTTTTGGGTTAGGGTGCCGTGCTAACGGGCGTTTTTTTGTTGTGCGGCGGGGCCCGTTAGGGACATTGTGATGATGCGGTCAGGTTGTGTGACAGCCCCGTTGTCCATGGGGTCGCCTTTTTTGATGCTGTCCACAAAATTCATACCCTCGACGACTTCACCCCAGACGGTGTATTGACCATCCAGATGGGGGGCAGGGGCCAAAACAATAAAAAACTGGCTGTCTGCGCTGTCTGGATTCATGGCGCGGGCCATGGAAACGGTGCCACGCAGGTGGGGCGCACTGGAAAATTCGGCGGCCAGATTTTGCCCTGATCCCCCTGTGCCATCTCCTTTGGGGTCGCCGGTTTGGGCCATAAAGCCATCGATAACGCGATGAAACGTCAGGTCATCATAAAAACCCTTGCCAACCAATTCCTTAATCCGTGCCACGTGATTGGGCGCCAAATCAGGGCGCAGGCGGATTTTCACAACGCCATCTTTCAGCTGCATATAGACAAACGCGGTGTCTTTGTCTTGATTTTGTGCGGAAGGGGTTTCAGGGGCGGAAGCTTGTGCGTTGGTCACAAAAAAAACTCCAAATACGAAAAAGAAAGAAAAAACAAAAAGGCGCATCGTGGTCGACCCCTGGAATCTTTAGGCTTTGGAATAAAATTCCACAACAAGGCTGGGCTCCATCCGCACGGGATAAGGCACATCCGCCAGCTTGGGGACACCAATGAAGCGGCAGGAACGATCAGACGTGTTCACGTCCAAATAGGCCGGCACTTCCCGTTCTGAATTTTGAAGAGCCTCAAGAATGCGGATATTATCCTTGAAAGGGTCACGAATCGCGACGATGTCGCCCTCTTGCACTTGGTAAGAGGCAATGTTGACCACTTTCCCATTAACGGTGATGTGTTTGTGGCTGACCAACTGGCGGGCGGCAAAAATGGTGACCGCAAAACAGGCGCGGTAAACAACGGCGTCCAGACGGCTTTCCAGCAGCGCAATCAGGTTTTCGCTGGTGTCCCCCTTGCGACGAACGGCTTCGTCAAAAAGACGGCGAAACTGGCGCTCGTTAATGCGGCCATAGTAGCCCTTTAATTTCTGCTTGGCCATCAGCTGAATGCCGTAATCGGTCGGCTTGCTGCGACGCTGTCCGTGTTGACCGGGGCCATAGGCACGGGCGTTAAAGGGGCTCTTAGGCCTCCCCCACAGGTTAATGCCGAGCCGGCGGTCGATTTTGTACTTTGTCGTGACAATCTTTGTCATGCGTGCACATCCCGAAAAATAAAAAACAAGGATGGCACTATAAAACGTAGATTTTATTTGTCAAATGCTTTTCGCCGCGCTTTTGATTATGCCATGGAAAGGATCCCTTCCCGTTCCCTCTTTCCCAAAAGGAGCATCACAAACACGCCCCCTCCAACGTCAAAAGGGCCTGTTTTCTGGACGTTCCCCAGCGATAGCCGCCGACACCGCCCGCCTGCGGGACCACCCGATGACACGGCACAATGATGGCGCATGGGTTGGCCGCACAGGCTTGGGCCACCGCACGGATGGCGCTTCCATAGCCAATCATGGCGGCAACCTCGCCGTAAGTTCGCACCTGCCCCGCCGGAATCGTGGTCAGGGCTCGCCAAACATGATGCTGCAAAGACGTCGCCTGGGGCAGGGTATAGGGTAATTTTGGCCATGGCCCCTGCCCGTTTAGAAATCTTTTTAATGTTTCAATCCACAAGGCCTGATCGTCGTTTTCAAAAAAAGGCGATTTTTCAGCCCCATGGGACGGGTCGTCCTGAAAACAAACCCTTTGAAATCCCCCCAAGCTCCACTGACAATACACCGGTCCCAGCGCGGTGGTGAAAACACCGTCTGACATCAGGCCCCTTGGCATCAGGATCCCTGTTTTTTTTCAAAAAAAGTATAAGAGAGCGTGATGCTTGTGACATCGTCCATAAAAGGGTCTTTGAGGATCGCCGCATCCACGTAAAAACTTACAGGAAACCGCTTGATTGCGCCCGGAAGAATGGTTTGCTTTTTAAAGCAGAAGCACTGAATTTTGTGAAAGTACCGCGCCGCTTTCAGGGGGGTCACATTAAACGTGGATGTTCCCACGATGGGGGTTTGGCCCATGTTTTTGGCTTCGTAATAAATCAAAAAGGGGCGGCCGGCGTGGACAGAAATATCATGTTGTTCCGGCCGAAACATCCAAGGCAATCCCGGATTCACATCGGCGTTAAATTCAATCCTGAAGGGTCGACCCTGATCTTTCAGGGGGACCTCAGCAACGGTCGGGGCAACCCCCCCCATCTGGGGTGTTCCCCCAAATCCTGTAACCTGACAAAACAAGCGATAAAGCGGCGCCGAGGCAAAGGCCAAGGTCAGCATCAACGCCACCAATCCCACCAAGGGCGCCACGGTTCGCGTGTATTTACCCGCCATAGCGCATCCGATGTAGGGTGACATAATAAAACAAAATCACCAGCAGAACCAAAAGAATCAGGACCGCTCGATTTTTACGGCGTGTTTGAAGATCTGGAGCCATAACCGCTTGCGTACCGAGATAAAATCAGATTATAAGAGACGAATCATGACATTGTAAAGTCCGATTATGTCCATCCTTCACCGCAGCGCGCGCACTTGGTTTTTGTGGGAACTGGTTCAGGGGATGGCCCTGTCCTTGTCGTATTTTTTTAAACCCAAGGTCACGCTGAGCTATCCCCATGAAAAAGGCCCAATCAGCCCCCGTTTTCGGGGGGAACACGCCCTGCGCCGCTATGAGAATGGGGAGGAACGCTGTATCGCCTGTAAACTGTGTGAAGCCGTCTGTCCCGCCCAAGCCATCACCATTGAGGCAGAGCCCCGCCCCGACGGCAGCCGCCGCACCACACGCTATGATATTGATATGACCAAATGCATTTATTGTGGCTTTTGTCAGGAAGCCTGCCCCGTGGATGCCATTGTTGAGGGCCCCAATTTTGAATTTGCCGTGGAAACACGCGAAGAGCTTTACTACACCAAAGAAAAATTGCTGGACAACGGGGATCGCTGGGAAGAGCAAATCCGAAAAAACCTCGCCGTTAACGCCGGCTATTGAATGTCCATCAAAGACTTATGGCCGGAACGTCATCCCTTTTGCCTGCGACGTTGCTGACGTCTCACCTGAATATCATTCTCGTGCGCCCCCAAATGGGGGAAAACATAGGCATGGCGATACGGGCCATGGTCAACTGCGGCTTAACGTCTTTGCGCTTGGTGGCCCCACGGGATGGATGGCCCAGTGAAAGTGCCCAAAGCGCCAGTGCGGGGGGCCTGAACCATGTGTCGGTTTCTGTGTTTCCAACCTTGGAAGACGCCGTTGCCGATCTGTCTTTTGTGGTGGCCACCACAGCCCGCCCCCGAACCTTGGCCAAGCCAGCTTTTGGTCATGAACAGGCTTGTCAGACTCTTGCCTCCAAAGCCCAAGTTCACCCCGTGGGGCTGCTTTTTGGTCCAGAAAAAGCTGGTTTAACCAACGATGATGTGGCCTTGGCCGATGCCACGGTGACGCTGGATTTAAACCCTGCCTTTGCGTCATTAAACCTTGCTCAGGCTGTTTTTGTTTTTGCTTATGCCCTTTGGAATCTTCGGTATGCGCCGCCTGCGCCCCCCCAAGAAGGGCACATAGCCGCCCCCAAAAAAGAGTGGCTTTATTTTTTTGAAACATGGGAAACCATTTTAACCCAGACCGGATTCCTGCATGTTCCGGAAAAGCGGGGGATTATGATCCGCAATCTCCGCACCATGTTGATGCGTGGCCAGTTTTCCCATCAGGAACTTCAGACATTGCACGGGGTGTTTCGGTCCTTGCTGATGGCGGATGGGAAACAGGTCTCTTTTGAAAAAAAATATCCTGACCCAAACAAAACTGGCGATGCCTAAAACCCATCTTTACATCCTATTTGTTTTATGAAAGTACTTTAGGCAAAGACTAAACCATAAAGAGGTTACACTATGGCGCACCAAAAACACCCGTATCACTTGGTGGATCCCAGTCCGTGGCCGTTGCTGGCATCGCTGGCGGCGGGGGGCTTGGCTGTGGGGGCCCTGTTGTTTTTTAAGGGGCTGACGTCCCATGGGTTGTGGGTTGGCCTGCTGTCTGTTCTGGTCTGTATGTATGGCTGGTGGCGCAGCGTGGTGAAAGAGGCCAATACCCCCGGCATCCACAATCCTGTGGTTCAAACGGGATTGCGGTATGGCGTGGTGCTTTTTATTGCCTCTGAGGTTATGTTTTTTGTGGCGTTTTTCTGGGCGTATTTTAATGCCCGTTTCTTCCCCGTGGGGGGTGTTTGGCCGCCTCAGGGCATTGTTCCTCTGGATCCCATGTCGTTGCCTTTTTTGAACACATTGATCTTGTTGCTTTCAGGGACAACCGTGACGTGGGCGCACCATGCGTTGCTGCATGGGGACCGTCAGGGTCTGCGTCAGGGCTTGCTGTATACGGTTCTTTTGGGAACGCTGTTTTTGGGATTGCAGGCTTATGAATACAGCCATGCGACCTTTGGGTTTCGCGATGGCATTTATGCCTCAACCTTTTACATGGCCACGGGATTTCACGGGTTTCACGTTCTGATTGGAACGTTGTTTTTGCTGGTGTGTTATTTGCGGGCGCGTTCCGGCCAGTTTACAGAAAAACACCATGTGGGGTTCGAGGCCGCCGCGTGGTACTGGCACTTTGTGGACGTCGTCTGGTTGTTTCTGTTTGCGTCGGTGTATTTGGGTGGCTAAGCCGCGGGTTTCTTTCCTGCACACGGTCTGTCGGGGCACGTGCCCCCGATGTGGGGTGGGGTCTGTTTATGAGGGCTTTTTTGCGTTAAAGCCCGCCTGTCCCTCCTGTAATCTGGATTTGCGTGGCCATGACATGGGCGATGGGCCTGTTTATGTGATCCTTTCGTTACTGTGTCTTCTGGTGCCTTTGGGGGCGCTTTTTGTGGAATTTCGGTATGAACCACCGGTATGGGTCCACGGGATTGTCTGGCCTGTGGTGGTTTTGGGGTTAACATTGGGCTTGCTGCGGCCGATTAAATCGGCCTATCTGCATCAGCAGTACTGTCACCGCTCTTTGAAAGAGGATGCCTAGGCCCATGCGGTGGCTGAAACCCCTTTTGTTTTGGGTTGTTGTGCTTGGCATTCAGGGGACCCTTATGGGGTTGAGCCACTGGCAGTGGCACCGCCTGTCGTGGAAGGAAAACGCCATAGCCCTGAGGGATGCACGCTGGACATCCGAAGCCATTCCGATAGAGCATATTCTTTCCAAAGACGGTATGACACTTGACTGGTTTAATGTCAAAGTGTGTGGCCACGTTATACCAGAAAAGTATGCTAAGGTTTCCTATGTGGCGGGTCTGCCCAAGGCGGCTTTTTCTGTGGTGGTGCCCATGGTGGCGGAATTAGGATCATTGGGAAAACGAAACATTCTTTTGGATATCGGCTATAGTTATTTTGATGAAGAAATGAAGTTGCCACTGCAGAAAACCCCAAGGCAAAACACGGAAAAACAATGCTTTTCTGGCCATATTTTGCCTGTATCTCGTGCTTGGGGCGGGGGCATGGGCGGGAAAGGGCAGGGGGATGTGTATTCTTATTTCGATATCGATACAATGGCGCGTCGTTGGTCGCTGGATCCCTTTATGCCGTGGGTGGTGCGGCTGGATCAGCCGGATGTGTTGGTGGCGGGGCCTGTTAAAGCGTATCCCAATACCCCGCCAACATTGCGGAATTCACACTTGGGCTATGCGTTGACGTGGATGGCCTTGGCCGTGATTTGGCCGATTATGGTGGCATTGCGCCTTAGAAAAGCCCGATAAAGACACACATCAATGGACAGAAGCATTCTATGGAGCTTTTTTGAAAAAAGAGTCATTGACAAATGCCCCACAAAACGACACCTTAGGGACCAACAAAGGAGCGATGGGTGAGTGGCTGAAACCAACGGTTTGCTAAACCGTCGTACGGGCTTTACCCGTACCGAGGGTTCGAATCCCTCTCGCTCCGCCACGTTTGGCTTATAAATCTCACAGATCAAAGCACCAAGTCGCAATCTGAAAAGGAAAAAAGGGCGTTGTGTCTTCACCGGTTTTGTTGAAAAAATTTTGAGTTGCCAAAGAGCCCCGCTGCGCTATACCTGAAGCTGTGTTGTGTTCAAAGGGGACGTTCTCATGCTGCCCAAACCATCGTTGACCGTGCTGATGGCCAGCCCGCGCGGGTTTTGTGCGGGGGTGGATCGGGCGATTTTGATCGTGGAGCGGGCGCTGGAAAAATACGGCCCCCCTGTGTACGTGCGTCACGAAATTGTCCATAATCGTCACGTGGTGCAGTCCCTCAGGGATAAAGGCGCTGTTTTTGTTGATGATTTGCAGGGTATTCCCACCGATCGTCCCGTGGTGTTTTCGGCCCATGGCGTATCAAAAGCCGTGGTGGGGGAGGCCGAGGACAAAGCGCTGTTTACCTTGGATGCCACCTGTCCCCTAGTGTCCAAAGTCCATCACGAGGTTTTGCGCTGGCACAGCAAAGGCCATCACATCATTTTCATCGGTCACCGCGGCCATCCTGAGGTTGAGGGCACCATGGGTCAGGTGCCGGCGGGGGCCATGACCTTGGTGGAAACGGTAGCGGATGTGGCGGATTTGAGTATGCCTTCGGACACACCCGTGGCCTACGCCACGCAAACCACCCTATCGGTGGATGAAACCATGGCCATTGTGGCGGCGCTGAAGGCCCGCTATCCCGACCTGCAGGGCCCCAAAAAAGAAGATATCTGCTATGCCACCACCAACCGGCAAGAGGCTGTGAAGCGATTGGCGCCGCTTTGCGATATGTTTCTTGTGGTGGGCTCCCCCAATTCGTCCAATTCTCGGCAACTGGTGCAGGTGGCCATGGATTATGGATGCCCCCGCGCGGTGTTGCTGGATACACCGGACCCGCTGCAGCGTTTGCCTTTGGTGGGCGGTATGACGGTGGGCCTAAGCGCAGGGGCATCAGCCCCCGAATCGTTGGTTCAGGACATACTTAGGGCCTTGAAAAATCATTTTTCTGTTGAAACAAAAGAAGAAAGCGGTATGTCCGAGGGGGTCTCCTTTCGCCTGCCGGTCATTCTTGAGGGGAATGCCTGAGTATGGCGGTATTTACAAGTCTTTCCAAGAATGACTTTGACCAGGTCTCTCAAGTATGGCCCATAGGAATTATTGAGTCATACCAAGGAATGGCCTCCGGCGTAGAGAACACCACCTACAAAGTATGTTCAAAAATGTCCAAGTATATCCTGACGCTGATTGAAAAAAGAATCCGGAGGGACGACCTGAGGTATTTCTCAGATCTCCAAAAGTATTTCTTTTCGCGGGGCATACCGTGTCCGACAGTTGTTTTGACGGAGCATCAAGAAAATTACCAAGAAATACTTGGGCTGCCCGCCGTTTTGACGACGTTTTTATCGGGCCAGTCTTTGGAAGCCCTCAGCAAAGAAGCCTGCGCCCAAATGGGGGCTTTTCTGGGAATGATGCACCGCGTTCAGGGGGATTTTCCGCTGCGCAAAGACAATCCTGTTTCCTTGGCTGCGTTGGGGGATATCTGGCAAAAATGCACGCAGGCTCAGGGCTTTTCCCCAGACCCTTGGGGGGATCTTCACGAAGAATGGCTTTTGCAGCAGAAACAAGCCTTTCATACTCTGCCCCAAGGCACCATTCATGCCGATGCCTTTCCAGACAATGTTTTTTTTGATGAAAAAGGCCAGATTTGCGGCATCATCGACTGGTATTTTGCGTGTTATGATCACTTGCTTTATGATGTCGCCCTGACCATGGTGGGGTGGTGTTATGACGAAGCCCGTCAGTGGCGGCCGGATTGGGCAGGGGCATTTTTGCGGGCGTATTTGCGGGCGTTTCCTTTAGGGGTCTTTGATGATGCCGATTTGCGCTGGATGCTGCGTCGTGCCTGTGTGCGCATTGCCATCACGCGCCTTTATGATCACCTGTATCCCCGCCCTGATGGGATGGTTGTGCCCAAAAGCCCAGCGGATTTTTTGCAGCATTTACAAAACCATCGGCTGGGGATTCCTCTTTATGAGGGATCGTTGCCATGACCTATCCTCAGGTTTGTCTTTACACAGATGGGGCCTGTTCGGGCAATCCTGGACCAGGGGGCTGGGGCGCGTTGCTGACTATGGGGGCGCATGAAAAAGAATTATGCGGGGCCGAGGCCCACACCACCAACAACCGTATGGAAATGATGGCGGCGATTCAGGGGCTTAGGGCCCTGAAAAATCCCTGTCAGGTGGATCTTTATACCGACAGCCAGTATCTTCGTATGGGCATCACCAGCTGGATTGTGGGGTGGAAAAAAAATGGTTGGAAAACAGCGGATAAAAAACCCGTTAAAAATGAAGATCTGTGGCGCGTCTTAGAGGATCTGGTGAGTATCCATGATATCCGTTGGCATTGGGTGAAAGGGCACAATGGACACCCCGAAAACGAGCGTGTGGACCTGCTGGCGCGATCGGCAATTTTAACTTTAAAATCATGACGTTGCGGCATTGGATATACTTAGGAATACTTGGTTTTTCCAGTGGATTGCCCTTTATGGTTACGGGTATGACTTTGGCGGCCCGTTTGACCGATGCGGGGTTTTCGTTGCAGACGTTGGGGTTGTTTGCCTTAGTGGGCATGCCCTATGCGCTGAAGGTTTTATGGGCGCCTTGTGTTGACCGTCTTTCCTTGCCTTTTTTGGGTCCTAGGTTGGGGCAGAGGCGGGCTTGGGCCTTTTTGGCCCAGATCGGGATTTTGCTGATGTATGTGGCCATGGCTTTTATCGGGCCAGAGTCCCATGTGTTTGGGTTTGCCGCTCTTTGCTTCGCGGTGGCGTTTTTTTCGGCGACACAGGATGTGGCTTTGGATGGATACCGCATTGCGTGGCTGGACAAGCATCATCAGGCTTGGGGCGCGGGGCTTTTTGTGAATTGTTACCGTTTGGCTCTGATGGTTTCGGGGGCGGGGGCGGTGATGGCTTCAGATGCTGTGGGTTGGTTCTGGGTGATGCTGGGTTTGGTGGTATTTCAAATATCAGGCGTGCTGGTTGTGCTTGTTTTGCCTCCTCAGGCCTTTCCAGAACATCAAGGCCACAAATCATGGGGATTTCAGGCTTTTCTGCAACCTTTGCAGGACTTGAAACGTCATAGTCAATGGCTTCTCCTTTTGGCCATTGTGCTGACGTTTCGTCTGCCCGATGCGTATTTGGCCTCTATGAATTATCGATTTTTGCATGATGTGGGGTTTTCTAAGGCTGAAATTGCCAGCGTGGTCCAAATTTATGGTCTGTCAGCCGCTTTTGTGGGGGGTGTGTTGGGTGGCTTTATCATGCAGCGGTTGGGCCTTTATCGGGCACTGGTGATGTCTGCGGTGTTGCAGATGGTGTCTAATCTCAGTTATGCATGGATTGATGGACCTTTTCTGTCTGATTTGGTGTTTGTGATGACCATAGAGGAACTGGCCGGCGGCATAGCCACGGCGTCGTTTCTGGGGTTTCTTGGCCTTTTGTGTCAAAAGGATATGGCCGCCACGCAGTATGCTTTGCTGACATCATTGGTGGCTTTGACACGGATGCTGGTCTCGTCAACTTCGGGCATGGCGGCAGCGGCGTTGGGATGGGATGATTTTTTTGTGGTTTCCGCTTTGCTTGGGCTTTGGGGATTGGGTTTTGTGATGGCGGCGCGTCCTGTTTTTGGCCGACTGATGAGGGATTGACCCCTGATATCGGGTGCGTTAAGGTGTCTCATGACTCAGATTCACCGCCTTCTTCCCAAAACCATCACCAAAGCCGTGATTTTCCTTCATGGCGTTGGGGCCAATGGTCAGGATTTGCTCGGGTTATCGTCTTTTTTGCAGCCAGCTTTGCCTGAAACGGTGGCTTATGTTGCGCCCGATGGGTTCGATTCCTATGATATGTTGCCTGTGGGAATGGTGGCGGAAAGCTACCAATGGTTTTCCTTGAAAGATCGCTCGGTTCAGGGGTTGTCCGCCGCCCTTGATCAGGCCGTTACTCGTTTTCAGGTTTTGTTTGAGGATATGCGTCGCGATTTGGGCCTAGAGTACAAGGACATTGTATTGGTGGGATTTTCTCAGGGGACGATGCTTGCAATACGGGCAGCGCTTCAGTTGCCTTCGCCTGTTGCGGGTGTCATGGGCTTTTCGGGGGCTTTTTTGTCGCCCTCTGTTGTTCATAGTCATCCTCCGTTCTGTTTGATTCATGGACAGCAAGATGAGGTCATACCCAGTCAAGCCACCGAAAATGCAGCCCACCAGCTCAAGCAGCGGGGATGTGTGGTGGACCATTTTATTGATGAAGGTTTGGGCCATTCTATCGACGAGAGGGGTATACAAAGAATGACAAATCATATTTCTCAGTGGTTTAAAGCCGTTTTGACCTAAAGGTTAACGATGAGCGTTCATTTTAAGTGTCTTGAGGCCATACTTTTTTTCAAAAATGCCCTCAAAAACCCCCTTCAAATCGTTGCTTTTTTTTTAAATTTGGTTTACAATTATTTTTATAATGCTGATGTGCGCTCACCTAGATTTTGTGGGCTTTGCGGAATCAGTTTTTTTGTGTGCAAATTTTTCTTAAAAAAAATACAAAAATTTTTTAAAAGAAAACCCCCTTTAAAGATTTTTTTAGGGATGAGTTTAGGGCGTTTTGCTTATCTTAACACACCCCTACTATTCCAACATCGAAACAAACTGAGGTTTTTATGCGTTATATAAGCACCCGTGGTCTTGCGCCCACGCTTTCTTTTGCCGAGGTTGTCTTTGCGGGTCTTGCAGAGGATGGGGGGCTCTACGTTCCTGACGTTTATCCCGTTTTTTCTTTGCAGGAATGGGACAATTTGCGGGGAAAACCATATGCGGAGGTGGCGTTTGCCATTTTGCGGCCCTATATGCAGGATGCGTTTGATGATACAACGTTGCGTGGGATGATTGCCCGTGCTTATGGGGGATTTTCTCAGCCAGAGAACATAACGCCCTTGATTCAAGTGGGGCCAGAAGATTGGATTTTGGAGTTGTTCCACGGACCAACGCTGGCGTTTAAAGACTATGCTATGCAGATGTTGGCCCAGATTTTTGAGGGGCTTTTGGCCCAAAAGAGGCGCCCGCTCACTATTGTGGGGGCCACATCAGGGGATACGGGGTCTGCTGCCTTGCATGCCTGTCGTGATATTCAGGGGGCCCAAGTTTTTATTTTGCACCCCCATGGCCGTGTGTCAGAGGTTCAGCGCAAGCAAATGACAACCGTCATCGCGCCCCATATTCATAACATTGCATTGCAGGGCACGTTTGATGATTGCCAGGCCATGGTCAAGCAGCTTTTCCAAGATCCAGAGGCGCGGGCGGCATGGGGATTAACCGCTGTGAACTCCATCAATTGGGCCCGTATTTTGCCCCAAGTGGTTTACTATGCCTACGCGGCTTTGGCTTTGGGGGCGCCAGAGCGAAGCGTGTCCTTCACGGTGCCCACGGGAAATTTTGGCAATATGTTTGCTTGTTTCGTGGCCCAAAAGATGGGACTTCCTTTGGGGCGATGTGTTGTGGCCAGCAACAGAAATAACATTTTGACCCGTTTTTTTCAAAGCGGCGTGATGGAAGCGCGTCCCGTGGAATCCTCCGTCAGCCCAAGTATGGATATTCAGGTTTCTAGTAACTTTGAGAGGATGCTGTTTGAAATTCAGTCCAGAAATGCAACGATCGTTAGAAATCAAATGGATAACTTTAAAAATACGGGAAATTTTTCGGTGGGTTCAGCGATTTTAGGGGCCTTGAGAGATCAATGTGATGCTTTTGATGTGACAGACATACAAACGTCTGAAATGATTTCGGTCATGGAACAAAAAACAGGATATGTATGTGACCCACACACATCCGTGGGTTGTTATTCTGCCCGTCGATGGCGCCAAAAGGGAGGTTTGGGTGCGATGGTGGCTTTGGCCTGTGCCCATCCGTCAAAGTTTGGCCCAGTCGTCCAGGGCGCTACAGGGAAGCCTGTGAGCATACCAGAGCGCCTGAAGCAGTCTCTTCTGGCCCCTGAAAAGGTTAACGTTTTGCCGAATGATTTTGGTGTCGTGCGTGATTTTATCAATTCAGCCCGTCGTTCGCCATCGGCGTTATAGCCTTAGGGTTTGGATTGCAGATTTCGCAGGAAGCGGCCGAAATTTTCTTTTGGGGCTCTTGCCAAGCGTTGGGGAATGGTCTAATGCTATTTTTCTTTCATCATCATGGTTTTTTTTGGAGACGAAACTTTCATGTCTACGCAACAGACGCTTTCTATTATTAAGCCTGACGCCACCCGTCGCAATTTAACAGGGGAAATCAATGCCCGCATTGAAAAATCGGGATTGCGTATTGTGGCCCAAAAACGGACACTTTTGAGTCGCGCTCAGGTAGAGCGTTTTTATGCCGCCCACAAAGAGCGCTCTTTTTTTCCAGAATTGTGCGCTTTTATGGCCTCAGGTCCTGTGGTGATTCAGGTTCTGGAGGGTGTGGAGGCTGTTAAAAAATACAGGGCCTTGATGGGGGCTACAAACCCCAGTCAGGCAGATTCAGGCACGCTAAGACGTGATTTTGCCGAATCTATTGAGGCAAACTCTGTTCATGGCAGCGATTCTGAGGACTCCGCCGAGGAAGAAATCGCCTTTTTCTTTGCGAAAATGGACATTGTTGGCTAACCTTTCTTTAGGGGGCGGTGATCTTTTCTTGCCGTCCTCTCACCCTGAGCTTTGGAAGGGACAATGACCCTTTACGTGCGCCTGTTTTTTAAGCGTTTGGTTTGGGTCTTTTTCGGGGTCTTTTTTGGCCTTTTGGGGCTGGCTTGGATGGGGCGTATTGTCCAGTATATGGAGGTTTTGCAACAGGTTGCCCTTCCTCTTTCTGTGTTTTTTTCGTGGCTGGCTTTACTGCTGCCCTATGTGATTTATATGATATTGCCTTTGGTGGCGGTGGTGACCACATTTTTGGTCTATCATTATTGTCATCAGCATCATGTTCTGACGGTGTTATCCAGTGCGGGTCTTTCGGTGGGCCGCCGTATGCGCCCCGCTTGGTATTTTGGGGCGATGTGTGGTGGGATGGCTTTGATTGTTTCCTGTCTTCTTTTGCCCCCCAGCTATCATGGTTTTAAGGTGAAACAAAATGCTTTTCGTCAACAACAGGCTGTCAATTTGATTCAGCCCCAACAGTTTTTCACATGGGAAAAAAAAACATTTTATATCAAAAGGGTGGCGGAGGACGGTGGGCTGGAAGATATTTTAATTTGGACCGATGAAGGGGGGAGCCAGTCGTTTCTTTATGCCAAAGCCGGTCGCTTGGTTCAAGAAGACGAGGGGTCTTTTCTGGTGTTAAAACAGGGATATCAAAATATTGTGGATGATCGAGATCGGCTTTCTCGGCTGGATTTTGATCACTATCAACTGCGGTTGGATCCACAGACTGCCGAAGTTTATCAAAGGCGGAATCTTTTGGAGTTTTCTCCCATGGATCTTTTGACATCGGATCATTTTCCCACCCCCCAGAAAACCAAACGTTGGGTGGCGGGACATGTGCGGTTGATTTATCCCTTGTTGGCGGTTTTGTTTGCGGTTTATCCAGCGCTGATTTTTTCAACCCTGTCGTTTTCCCGAACATCAGGGGTGATGCGACCTTTTTTGCGGATTGTTCCTGCAACGCTTGGGTTTTTTGGTGTGTTTCTGTTCCTCAGCCAGAGCGCGGAATCCTTTCCCCTTCTGGTGTACGCTTTGTATGGAATGGTGGCTTTCGCCTTTGTGATGTTGGCATTTCCCACGTTAAAAATCTCCGGCATCGTTAGGGGGGTGCGGCCATGATTTTGGATGATTATTTGTGGTTTCGTTTGTGGCAACGATGGCTTTTGCTGTTGGGGGTGATGGTTATTATTTTATATTCCATTGATTTTTTGGCGCAAATTCGTGAATACGATCACTGGCCCGTGTTGGATGTGGCCAAAATGGTTGTATATCGGTTACCCATGCTTTTGGATGCCGCTTTGCCCTATCTTGGGTTTTTGACTGTTTTTTTTACATTTTCTGCTCTTCAGAACGCGAATGTTTTTGATGTGATGCGTTCGTCGGGATATTCTTGGCGTCGTATTATGATGGTTTCCGCTTTGTTTTCCTGTGTTCTGGCTCTTTTTCATATCATTGTGTTTGAAGACATGCGTCTGCGGGCCCATGAGGTTTATCAGGATTTGTTGTCTGATCATGGGGATGCCCCCGAACATCCTTTTAAGGGGCAGGATATTTGGTTAACCTCTTCCTTGCCCTCAGAAACGATTGTTTTGCAGGCCAAAGCCCTTCGAGAGGGGGCGTTTCAGAACATTTCTCTTGTTGTGCTGGGGCCAGACAATGCCTTAAAAAACCAGATCCGCGCCGAAAAAGCAGAAATTAGGGATGGTGTGCTTGTTGTGGAAAAAGGGGACTCTTGGGCTTCTGGAACCAAAGAACCTCTTGGGCCCCAGGGGATCCATTTGCCTTGGGGGGGGCAATCTAGGGAAGATCTTTTAAGACCCAGCCCACCAGAGAAGACATTTGTATCCGTAGTGCGTGATTTTTTTCAGAATGGGGATGATGTTTCAAAGATCCATCCACAGGAAACGCACGTGTTTTGGCAGGGGGCAGCCCGCCCGTTGTATTACAGCGCGTTGGCGGTTTTGGCGACAGTGGCGCTGCTCAGCAGTCATCATCGCACGCGTTCTTTCGTGCCTTTTGGGGTTAGCGCTGTGCTGATGTTCGTTTTTCATATGGCCACGAACGCGACCGTGCATTGGGCCAATCAGGGATTGCTGCCGTTTTGGTATACCTTTTTATGGGCGTCAGTTCTCTTGCTTTTCGGATCTTTTTTGGTTTTAATGCGTCGCACATATGGCGCGGTATGACTTTTTTTTGGCGATGGTTTTTATCTGGCTTCTGCTGGTTCCAGCAGCGGCGGAATCCATAACGGTGAAAGATGTTGCGCTGAAAGCCGATGTCCTGACCCTCAATTACGAAGGGCGAACCATCGAAGGTGAGGGGAATGTTGTCTTAGAAAGTCAAGATCATCGCCTAACGTCTGACACCTTGACCTATAATGAAAAGACAGGCGAAATCACCGCCGCAGGGCATGTTGTTTTATTGGATAAAAAAGAACAAACAACCCTGAAAACGGATCATGTTGTTTTGGATGGGGATTTTCGCTCTGTTACGCTTGAAAAGATGCGTTTGCTGTTTCAGAATAAAGGCACGCTCACGGCTTCTTCAGGACAGCGGCGTTTGGGGAAAGAGCACGATTTAAAAGACGCGCATTTTACCCCCTGCAAAGTCTGCGAAGGCGAGTCCCCCCTGTGGTCGGTGGCAGCGGATGAGGTCAAGCATGATACAGACTCCAAGGTGATTCGTTATTATAACGCCTATTTTCAAATCTTTGATGTGCCTGTGTTTTACTTGCCGTATTTTGAACAGGACGATCCTACGGTCAAGCGTTCCAGTGGCTTTCTTCGGGGATCGTTGGAACAGCGATCAGAAGAGGGGATTTTGGTTCGCGCCCCGTATTATTACACCATGTCCCCCCACCAAGATGTCACGGTCACGCCCATCTGGACCCAAAATGGGGGGGAGGTTTTGGGGATGGAGCATCGTTATTTGGGGGAAACCTTTGGGATTACATCCACGGGGTCCATCGGCAATGTGAATCGTGTGGAAAACAGCCAGTTGCAGGATGATAAAAATGCGGCCGGTCATTTGGATTCGGCGCTGGATTGGCAGCCTGCCCCTTTTTGGCAGGTGGATGGGGATTTGGAACGCGCCAGCCGGAAAGGGTATCTGCGCCAGTTTGATTTTGATCAGCGGGATATTCTTTCCAGTGGGGCGCGGACCCTGTATCATCGTGGCCCAACAACCTTTGTGACGGATGCCCGCACCTATCAGGATTTGCGCCCTGCTGAGGACAGCGATACCGTGCCATGGGTTTTGCCGGATACCCGTCTTTCTCATTTCTGGCAATCTCCGTCATGGGCGAAGGGATCCCTAAGCAGTGGGGTTTCGGGGCGTGTTCTTGAGCGGGATCAAGGCAACGATAATCAACGGGCCAGTGTTTTTAACGCTTGGCAACGGCAGTTTTTTGCATCCGATGGCAGTGTTTTTGAAACATCGGCCCTGCTGCGCCAAGATATTTATCATCGGGATGTTTTTTCAAAAGCCCAGGATGCCGTGGTGGAATCCGATACCAAGGCCCGTTTTTTTCCGGCCCTTCAGGCAGGGTATAAAAAACCGTTTTACAAAGCCACGGAATCGGGGTTTCACCAGTTATCTCCTGTGGCGCAGGTTGTGGTGATCCCCACCAATGTCAACAGCGATACCATTCAAAACGAAGATTCTCAGGCCTTTGAGTTGGATGCGGACAATCTGTTTTCTGTAAACCGTCCCACAGGGTATGATATCACCAGCGAAGGCAGTCGCGCCGATTATGGGGGATCCTATGCGTATCAGGGGGAGACGTATCTGGCGGACCTCTTTTTGGGGCAAAGTTTCCAGTTCGATCAGCCCACCACAGAGGAATTGCTGGCCGGTGGGGAAGGGGAGGATTTTTCCGATCCCGTGGCGCGGTGGCAGTTGGCATTTCCGGGCTTGCTGTCCTTTGATCACAGCATGCGTTTGCATGAAAGTGATGGCCGCATTGCCCGCAGTCTGGCCAACCTTAGTACGGAATTTGGGGGCTTTACCACAAGCTTTACCCATTTCCTGCTGGATCGGGGTCAGGATTATCAGGAAACATCGGAAAAACGGGATGAACTTTCTGCAACACTGGGTATCCCCCTGAACGATTCATGGATGTGGAGCAACACCGCCATTCGGGATTTGGAAAACGATGAAAACCGTTTGGCCCAAACGCAGTTAACCTACACCATGGATTGCGCCCGCTTTTCGTTGGAGTATCGCAAAGATTACACCAGCGACCCCAACGCCACGGCCGGAAATTCCGTGATGTTTCGTATTGATTTGATTGGGGCAGGATCCCCATAAAGACGCATAGCCCCCGCGGTTTAAGGGCGGGGGGATTGTGGAGCCCCCTCTTTGGGGCAGGCGGATTCCAGCTCTTTTTGTTTTTGATCAATGCGTGTGGTGATGGCGCAGGCAATGTTTAGGATTCTGGGATTCCATTGATAATCGGGGTTTTTCGTATAATAGGTCAGAAATTGCTGGGCCTTGGCGGCGTAGGCTTTGGCAAAGCCAATTTCCCCTGTCAGCACCCGCAGGGTTTCCCTGGGTTCGTTGGCAGCCAAGGGCAGATAAGCCGCCGCTTTTTGTTGTAGGTTGGCCTTCCTCTGGGCCAAAGACAGCGGTTTAGGGGACAGACCATCCAGACCGGACTGGTCCACGGTCATGAAAAATATGCTCATATCCTCACGCTCATCCTCAGCCTTGGCCACAGAGGGGGGGACCATGCGGTCATAATCGGCTTTCATGGTTTTGAGGTTTTTGGTGGCTTCCTCAACGGATCGACGCTGGCCTTCTAAGGCCGATAGGAAAATAGTATTGTTTTTTAGGGACGGATCCTTGGCCAAAGCCTCTTCTGCGCGTTCCAGAGACCGTTGCTGGCGGCGAAGCGCAAAATCCTGACGTTGCATGGTTTCCTCAAACGCCATCCAGTTGAGGGTTGTGGGGTCATACAGTTGGCTGTGCTGTTTTAGGACGTTTTTCGCCAAGGCCGCGCGGTTTTCCCGCAGCAACCATGCGGGATTCTGGATGCCCGTCTGGCAGGCCAACAGTTGAAACAGGCCGCTGTTGTCAACGGGCAGGGGACGGTTCATCAAGGCTTTCACCCCGCGGGAAAATTGTTCCGAAAACACAGACCCCGTATCCGGCGTTTTGTTGGGAAAACAGGCGGGAACCTGACTTTGCATGGCGCCCAGGGTCAATCCGGCATCACTCAGCTGGGTCAGGGTTTCTGTGACGCCAGAGGCCGTCATATCCATCAACGCGGTCAGCGAGGCCCCCATTTGGGCACGCATCAATCCGGCCTGTTCCGCATCACGCTGGCGCATCAGCAAATCATCAAACAGTTTGGGATCCACACCAATGCCGCCCCCCCCATCAACAGGGGAGATTTTCAGCGGCCCCAGAACGCTGGGATTGTCCTGTAAAACTTTTTGCATGGCAGAGGCCGAGGATAGGGGCTGGCTATTGTCTATCGATAACGGAATGCCAAAAATTTCACGCGGGGGCATGGGGGTTTGCTGTTTGCAACCCCGAATTTGGCGGTCGTAACGGTTTAGGTCCTGAAAAAATTTTTCGTACGCCTGATCGGGTTTCAGGAAATAGGGTTGCAGGGCCTGAAACACAACGGCGTGTTGTTCGTTCAGGGCGATGATGGCCTCTTCATGGCGGATGGCGACCTCGAATGTGGCTTGAAAGGTTTGGGGCACGCTATCCCCGCGAATCAGGGTTTCTGTGCTTTGCCACTGGGTGGCGGCGCTGGTCAATTGGCGGGCTTGGGCTTGGCTTTGCAAACACCGCAGGGTAGGGGGGTCAAAGGGGAACGCCCCCGCCGAGGCAGAAGAAAAAGCCAAAAAAAACAAAAGGAAAAGCCTCATTTTTTTTGTTGCCAGACGAGGTAGGTCGGATTATGGCAAACACTGTTCAGGGATTCGCTCAACAGTTTCATGCTTTGCAGGTGGGCTTTGTATTGCTCCAGCAGGCTGCGATCGGCCTCCAGATTTTGGATTAGGGCCAGACTGCGGTTAATGCACCCAGAAACGGGCATTTCCAGCTCTTTCAGGCGCAGGGAAAAGTTACCCAATCCCCCCAGATTGACCCCAAGACCTTCGGCCCATTTGGCGAATTCACCAAGGATTTTTTTTGGGTCTTTTTTTGAAAAGACCGAGAGATCATCAACACAGGGTTCGTACAAGGTTTTGGGGATGTAATTAAAAAAGACTTCCCGCATGCGGGCATGCACGCGCAGCAGATCCGAATAGGCATTCATGCTATAAGCCGCGTGGGCCAACGTGGCACTTTTGCAAGTTTCGATAAAACATTGTTTTTTTGCGGCAAATTCTGTGTTGTTGCGCCCGTCTTTATATAGGTCCATCAAATCCCCCAGATTTTTTTGGGCACAATTCATGATGTATTGGGTTTTTTGGGCGGGGGTGATTTTGTTTTGTTGAATGGCCAGTTCCGCCAAACTTTCGCAGCGCAAACACCCGAAATCTGTGGGGGCGCCCCCTGTTTGGGTGGATGCCTCAATCAGGGCTTTGATCTGTTTATCGGGCATGCCGATGGCGTTTTTGATGCCGCTTAACAGATAGTATTGTTCGCCCCGTTGTTGTGACAGGTAACCCAGCTGGGCAGAGGTATCCCCAAACTCCTTCACCCGCAGGGTTTCATAAAACTGCCGACTGCCCGGCAACATATTCAGGTCCGTCACACAAAACCCCGTTCCACACCAGGCGGCATTGCAGGGGATATACATCTGACAAAGATTGGTGCCGGGGAAGGGGGGTTTTTGTTTACAGACGCAGGGTCTGGTGGACAACAGGGGATAGCACATCCCATTCACACACATATTCACCGGCACAAAGGGCTTCTTCTTTAGGTTCTTTAGGACATCTAGGGAGGGCACATAGGGCGGCGGCCCTTTTAACCCCAACAAACTGGTGGCCGCCCCAGCAGCGCCGGCGACCTTAGAGGCCCCCGATGCCACCGCCGTCGGATCAACGGCCCCCGCCCCCGCCGATATCCCCAGCATCAGCAAAAACAGGATCAGATGGCGCATTATCAATCATTCGCTCGATAGACAGGGGCTCCACTTTCAAGAAGATCCCCCATGCTGGCACAGGCGTTTTGTAAAATGACCTGTTCGGTGTTGACGTTGGTCATGACCAGATTGTACATGGACAGTCCGATCAGGACGTTCAGCTGGCTTCCCACCGCCCCTTCAACATTGGATGTTGCTTGTAATGCAAATATAGACGGGCAAAGCTTTTTACCTTTATACATGACGGTTTTGTCGCATCGTTCTGGGTTTCCAGTGCCGGTGAACAGTTCTTGAAACATGGCTGCGGGTCCCACTTGTTGGTTCATGGCCATGGCGGCGCAGCGGGCCTTTAAATGACCCTGAATCAGTCGTTTATTTTGACCTATCATCATGGCGCACTCGGCTGTCGTTTTGGCCACATTTCTATTGCAATCAAGGAAGCCAAGCAAAATGGTCTCCATGTCAGTTGGAGTGAGTGCTTGTGGTGGATTGCTTGTCCCTGCCAACGGGGTGTCTGTGGATAATGAGCCGGTTTTAGGAGTATCTCTAGGACCAAGACTTGCTATTGCGTCTAGCGCTGCGGGTACCCCAGTTTTGCTTATGGCCGAACCAAGTGGCGTGAAGGCATCAGAACCCCCCAAGGTTGTTGAAACATTGGCTAGAGGTCCGAAGAGAGCGGTAACATTATAGAGAAAACCATTGACTCCCCTTAGTCCAGCGATTAGCTCTGGTGGGAGTGGACTTGCTCCTTTGCTTAGGCCGGTAGCATTTAAAAGTGCGGAGGTTTGTTGAATAATACTCGCTATCTTTTCCCCAGAAATTCCACCACTGAATGTATTGATCAAAGAACCAACCATACCAATAGTTGTTGTGATGCCCGTAATTGTTTGGGAAAAGTTCGCACCTAAAAAATTCATATCAAGGCCAAGCTGTCCTAAAATTTTTGGGATACCTCCTATGATATTTCCAGCGGATTGTGCACAGCTCGCCAAGTTATTGATGTTCCCGCATTGTCTCATGCTGGTGAGCGAGTTCTGTACACCCTGCACATCACGAGCAAATCCTTGTACCTTTCCAGCAAATTCCATAGCACCTTTCATGGCATTGTTAGCTTTGTCTAGGGCATTTGGGGCTTTTGTCGGAGTTTGGGTTAGAGAATCAGTGGTTGGACTTAGGTAATCAGCAGGAGAAGACGTATTGGTAGAACTAGACGTTGGATTCGTTGGTCCCACCCGTGGCGTGTCCGTGAATGCCCCTGTTGTGTTGTCTCTCATCGGAGCGGTAGCTATGGAATAGTCGCCGGTATAGGCGGCATATAACGAAGTGGAAAATTCCATTAAAATTGCATCGGTAGTGGGGACGGGGCCTTTGATTTTGGGATCTGGGATGTATTTAATGGCCCCCAGAATCTTAGTTAGGGTTTCGTTTGTTGCTGTTTGGGCATTGTTCAGTTCAAGAAGCTTAATATTGAGATTGGCCAATGCAATGACTTGGCTCGTCAAAAGTATCTGCGCCTTTGTATCAGACACCATCACCACGGGCAGGGCTGCCGAGGCTCCGTAAAGGGGCGTCAGCGCCATCTGCATGGCGATCACATAGCACACGATTCGTCGAAAGAGGGAAAGCATAGGTCACGCCCCAGAAACTTTTAAGAGTTTATTTAAAATTTATCATACCTTAGGAGTCGCTGTCAAGGTAGATGTTCAGCCAGTCGGATTGATAATTGTGCATTAACCGCTCAGCCAACGCGCGGGAGGGTTCATCCGAATAGTAAATCCGCATCAATCGGCCCAGCGGGGACAGGTCCGTGTCCAAAATGATGGATTCCCCGCTGGCGCGTTTCATCAAAACGGATCGTTTCAGTTTTTTGGCGGCGGGCAGTTTGCCGCTGATGTATAGCCATTCCCGCTCGGTTAATCCCCAGTCCTGATATTCCCGCGCTTGGCCTTGGGGGTTGGGGAAGAAAAATGTGGTTTGCGCCTGACCACGGATGGCCTCGCCCAGACCGGCTTGGGTGATGGCCTCGGGCCGCTGGAATGCGGAAATGACGGCACCGCGGCGTTTTCGATATTCCTGCAACATCTGCAAAAAATAATTCCGGAAAATGGGGTGTTTCACCACGGGTTCCGTTTCGTCAATGAAAATCAGGGCAGGGGCCTTTAATTCGGAAATCGTATCCTGAATCCGGTGCATCAGATACAAAATCACGGCCCGCGCCAAATCATCGTGTTCATACAACCGCGTAAAATCCAGCGCCACAATGCGGGATGTTTTTAAATCTAGGGTATCCTGCTTGGCATTAAAAATCTTTCCATAAACGGCGGGGTCCACCCATTTATGAAGATTTTTTCGCACCATGCCGCCTTTGCTGTACACCGCATCATAAATGTTGGCCAGCGATCGGCGTTCATAGGGCAGGCCTGGTGTGTCATAGGCGGCCTCAATAGAAAACCCAATTTCCTCGATGGCATCGGCGTCTTGGCATTCTGAAATGGCCTGCAAAAAGGCCCTGAGAAACGATCGGTTCGACGGCGTATCTTTCAGCTGAAACGGATTCATGGACGATTGAATCCCGGGGATGTTGGATCCCTCAAAGGTCACATAACTGCCCGAGGTCGCGCAGGTAAACAGGTATCCCCCCCCGTGCCGATCCACCATGTAATAGCGCAGATCCTCATGCCGCATGGCCATACCCGCCAGAAAATTGATCAGCGTGGTTTTTCCCCCTCCGGTGGGGCCAATGCTGACGGCGTGGGCGACGGCGGCTTTTTCCTCAGAAATATGAAACTGAAAAGCATAGGGTGTGCCGGAAATGGTCCGAAAGTTGGCGATGGCCCCCTTGCCCCAGTCCGAAGAGGTCAGGCCCGGAGAAGGCCGCTCAAACGTCAAATGCGTGGCAATGTTTTTGGAAAACAGTTTATAGGGGCGCGGCCATAATTTAAAACTGGGGAATTGCAAAAACCAGCTGGCTTGGGCCACGGCGCCCTCTCGCACCACAGAAATGCCGTAAGTGCTGGCGATGCGTTTGACCTCGGCTTCGGTGGCTTCCATTTCGTCTACGGTTTTGCCATAGCAAAACACCATCATCATGTATTGTGACAACACGTTGGTGCCGCCCGTGTTACCCTCCACCGCATCCAGCGCGGTTTCGAATTGGGCGGCGATTCCCGGGCTGAATCGTTGGGCCAGTGATAATTTATATTGGTGGGTGATATGGATGGCGGCCTTGGTTTTGGTCCAAGGTTCAATGATGTGGGAAACAATAATTTCCCCGTTAACGGTGTTTAGGGAATTGACATAGGCTTCGTACGTAAAATCCCCCAACGCCCGCAGGCCCACACAGCAAGCATAGAGTTTTTTATGGCCGGATGTAAAGGTAATGCCCCCATCATCCCCCCCAAATTCCACCTGATCGCCGCAAATGGCATCCGACGCCCCATCCCCCACGCCCCCGGGCACGGGTTGAGAAATCGGGCTGACAATCCGGGAAAACACATACAGCGGGCGCATTTTCACATCGGGATGGCCCTGCTTCATCAGCACAGGTCCATATTTATGCAAAATGTTGCTGGTGATATCGATAACGGAATTGAGTTTTTTTTGGGATGTTTGATCTTTATCGGGCAAAGAAAAAACAACAAACTGGCGGTTGCTATAGGCGCGGGCAAAGGTGCCGTTCCAGCGTCTGGCAATTTCCCGCAAAACAGGGTTGGCGTGGGTGGTGGGGGGGGCGACGTCCACGCGCTCGCGGATGGTAAAGGCCCGAATGGTGACATGATAATCCTGCAGGGCATCGATCCAATCCTTTCGCGCCAGCAGCAGCATTTCCCGATCATGGTCACTCATGAACGTATCATCAAAGCCCATCATTTCCACACATTGCGCCAAATCCCCGTTTTTACAGGCGATGGTTTTCCCGTCGCTGAGCACCTTTTCAAAAGGCAAAACATCCGCCAGACGATCTTCTTTGGGATAGGGCAGCAAAATGCGGGCCGTGGTGGGAATCAAAATGGCCGCAAAGGCCACCCCTGCGGCAATAACCCCCAGCAGGGTCAAAAGAATGGAAGTCAGGCTGAAGTTTTCGGAAAACGCCGCCAACACATCGGGGGATAACGACTCAGGGAACATATTTTCGGGTTCCGGGCTTTCCCTTAATCAAATTGCGCGTGGATCGCTTGCTATAGGCCCATGCGGGGAGCAAGGTCGCCATATGCGGTTCCTTGGCCCCTTGCGCCGCCAAAACCATATGAAAAAAAATCAAAGAAACGATGATCAGCAGCGGACTGACTTTAAACAATCCCCACGCATACACAATGCCCAGGGCATGAAAGCCCATATTGATAATGGCGGGCATCATCGGCGCCCAAAACAGTGTGGCCGGACTGGCAACAGCGCGCATGACTTTTTCTGGCATGGGGGCCCCTCCTACAGATTACCAACAAAGTCTATTAGCTATTGGTTAAATAACTCACAATTCCCCCAGCCGCGGTGATAATGGCCAGCCCCGCCGTTAAGGCAAACAACCACCGAAACGGAAATTTCCCAAACAGCCCCATAATGCCCAGGGCCGCGGCGGCAACAGCCCCCAGACCGAAAAAGACATCCTGGGTATCTAAAAACAGTCGTTCTCCTGTGGATCCAATAACCTCAGCGGTTTTTGCATAGGAGTCAACATTTTGGTTGGGTTCGATAACCCCCTTATAAAGCCATTCGCACATGGCGGGGACCATGGTGGCGATGACCAGCGCCGCCATGACGGTAAACAGCCATCCCCAAGGCATTTGCCCCCCATACATGGCCCGTATACCAATGCCCAGCATGGCCAACGTGCCCAGGGCATAAATGATGGGTTTGGAATTGTTGATGATTTCGCTGCCTTTGATCACGGCCTCAGAAAACGGATTGCTGGGGCCTGTTGTCACGCCGCAGGCGGCACCCTCGGCGGCTGAGGCATCTCCCCCCAGCCCCATAGCCATAAAAACCATCATGAAAAAAAGGATGCGCGGGATCATATGGGCTTTTCCTATGGTTATTTTTTTGATCCTGATACGCTAAAATTCATGGGTTGTAATTTTTCACTGAGGTCGGCACTGGGATTGGCAAAATTATCACCGCCGACCTTATCGCCCGCCATAACCCCCACAACATCGGCCAGTTGCGCGGTAAAGGTAAAGCCCCCCAAAATCGCCATCATCCAACCCCACCGAAAGCGCCCCGATAAAAATGACACGGCGGCCACGCCAAAGGCCCCAAAGGCCCCCACGCCATACAAAACTTTTTTCAGGCTCACCGCCACAGTATCAGTGAATTCTTCGGTGGTTTGAAACAGCTCGTTGCCGTTGGCTTTATAGGCCATATAGGGTCTATACTGTTCCTGAACGGATCCATAAAATTCTGGCAGGATGGACAAAAACGCCAAAGATCCGATATAGGCAAAAAAGTACCCCCATGGCCACCGTCCCAACAGGGACATAATAATCAAACCAATGGCCCCCAATCCCGCCAAAGCAAACGCCACCCCGCCCATGTTGTCCGCCATGCTGTTGGCAGAGGGCGCCAGCTTAGCGATGGGGGAGTCGGGAATGGCTGTGGCCGCTAAAGCCCCCTGAGAAACCGCAGAAACAGACAGAAGCAGCACAACCACCAAAGCCCCCCAGCACAGCCCACCGCCCAAACGTTGGAAAAAACGGGGGGCGGGGGACATGGCGGGGGGCTCCTTAGGTTGGATTTGGGGTGAGGGGTTTGTTTATTTGCCGCTTGTTTCCAGATTTGCTAAATCTCCCCCTCCTGTGAGGTTGTTGACGGCCACATTGTAAAGACCAATCATGGCCAACCCGCCAATCAATCCAAAAAACCATCCCCATTGAAAGCGACCAAAGAAGGCGAGGGCACCCAAGGCCACAGCCCCCAAACCCCCAATTCCGTAGGAAATGGTTCGGCTGGCACTGGTGGCATCACCCACGACACCAGAAACCTGGGTAGTTATGTCATTGGCTTTAAGTTTGCCAGTGCCCCATTGGACACCAGCATATGACAATTCCGATGAGGAAAAAACCATAACGGCAAAAACCATAAGGCTGAAAAGCGTGAATAAAGATTTCATAAGAGTTTTCCTGTTGAATGAAAGGGTTAAAGGGTTAAGCGTTAAAGGTTAAATTTTAATGTCGGCATCCTATGGTTGGGTTTGGCGATCAGAAGGTCTCCCCCGTAAAGGCGGTTACACCGGTACCATACAGGCCCACCAGCATCAGTCCCCCCATCAATCCCCACAACCAGTTCCAATTAAACCGTCCGAAAAAGGCCAAAGCGGACAGGGCCACGGTCCCGAGGCCGCCCAAGCCGTAGGCAACCTTTTTTCCAGAAACAGCGCTTTCATCCACAAAGGTTTCCATTTTTCCAATGACTTGATCAGGGGATTTGGAAAATGCCGTGCCGGGCCATGCGGCCGCAGCGCTGTGGGGGTTCAGGCCAAGAAACAAAACGGCCAACACAAAAACCCCGAAAAAAGAACCACAGACCCCTGAAAATGACAGACGAAGGTTTGACATGGATCGGGACTCCTTGTAACGTTTTTTGTATTCATAATGTGACATTGATCACATTTTTCACATTAAGACATTTTTAACGATCTGTCAAAACTTTTTTTAAATTGTTTTGTGTTTTATATAACTGGGCGGTGTCCTATCTTTTTGATCGCAGCGTCCGCGGGGACCGTTTGTTGTTCCGTCCTGCCCCAAAACCATGAAAAAGATTGCCGGTGACAGGAATTGGTCGTATAAATCCCTTTTTCATAAACGACAGATGGCGGGGGACAGTGGCGTGACAGATGGCTTGATGCACGGAAAGCGTGGCCTGATTATGGGGGTTGCGAATGATAAATCCATTGCGTGGGGGATTGCCGCGGCGTTGCGTCAGGCGGGCGCCGACATTGCCCTCAGCTATCAGGGGGATGCGCTGAAAAAGCGTGTGATGCCCTTGGCGGATCGTTTAAATACCCCCCATGTGTTTTCCTGTGACGTGGGCGATGAAGACAGCATGGCCGCTTTGGCCGCCGATCTGGGCAAGGTCTGGCCAGAGGGAATTGATTTTTTTGTCCATGCCATTGCCTATTCAGATAAAAACGAACTCAAAGGCCCCTATTACGATGTGACGCGGGACAATTTTCGTCAAACCATGGACATTTCCTGTTATTCCTTTACGGCTATGGTCCGGCATTTGGTGCCCTTTCTGCGGGAATCGGCCAGTTGTTTGACCCTGACCTATTACGGCGCGGAAAAAATGATGCCCCATTATAACGTCATGGGCGTGGCCAAGGCCGCGCTAGAGGCCAGCGTGCGCTATCTGGCCTGTGATCTGGGCCCCCGCGGCGTGCGGGTGAATGCCATTTCTGCGGGGCCCATTCGGACGTTGGCGGCCTCTGGCATTGGGGATTTTCGCTATATTTTAAAATGGAACGAACACAACGCCCCCCTGCGCCGCAACGTCACCATCGAAGAGGTCGGGGGCAGCGCCCTGTATCTGCTCAGTCCCCTCAGCGCCGGCGTAACGGGGATTGTGCATCATGTGGATGCAGGGTATCACAGCATCGGCATGTGCTCAGTTGAGGTTGCCCATCGCTATTTCAAGGGCGATGACGCTTAATCGCCATGGCAGGAAACAGTTTCGGCGACATTTTCAGAATCACCACCTTTGGCGAAAGCCACGGTCCGGCCATCGGGTGTATTGTGGACGGCGTGCCCTCAAAAATTCCCCTAACCGAATCCGACATTCAGTATTATTTGGATTTTCGCCGCCCGGGGACGTCCCGCTTTGTCACCCAGCGGCAAGAGGAGGATAAGGTTGAAATCCTCTCCGGCGTATTTCAGGGTCTGACCACCGGCACACCCATTGGCCTGCTGATTCACAATCAGGACCAAAAATCAAAGGATTATGAGGATATTAAGGACCGTTTTCGCCCGGGCCATGCCGATTATACCTATTTCATGAAATATGGTCACCGCGATTATCGCGGCGGGGGCCGATCATCCGCCCGCGAAACGGCCATGCGGGTGGCGGCGGGGTCGGTGGCGCGAAAGGCACTGGCGGCCCTGTTGCCCCAGCGTTTGTTTTTGCAGGGGGCGGTTGTTCAAATCGGCACCTTTCCCGCGGCCCCGCAGGGGGTCTGGGACCCTCTGTTGATTCAGGGCAATCCCTTTTTCGCCGCGGATCCAGCCATTGTGCCGGTATGGCAGGATGTTGTGGATACCGCCCGCCGCGACGGCAGTTCGCTGGGGGCGTTGGTTGAGGTTCGGGCCTCGGGAATCCCCGTCGGTCTGGGTGATCCCGTGTATGACAAACTGGATGCCGATCTGGCCAAGGCCTTAATGAGCATCAATGCCGTAAAAGGCGTGGAAATCGGGGATGGTTTTGGTTGTGTGTCAACGGATGGCCGGCTGGCGGCGGATGAAATGGTGATTCAGGATGGCACGGCCCAATTCCTCAGCAATCATGCAGGCGGCATCTTGGGCGGTATTTCCACAGGCCAAGAGATCATCGCCCGCATCGCCGTCAAACCCACCAGTTCCATCCTGACGGAACGACGCAGTATGACCGAATCAGGCGAAAACGTCATGATCCGCACCAAAGGCCGCCACGACCCCTGCGTCGGCATCCGCGCCGTCCCCGTGGCCGAGGCCATGATGGCTTGTGTTCTGCTCGATCACTGGTTAAAACATAGAGGTACTTTTGCCCAAGGAGAATCCCAATGAAAACCCTACTCAAATGGTTCCTACGCGCAGTTAAGGGCGTTTTGATATTTTTTGGGCTGATCTTTCTGCTGTTGGTGGTGGGGGTGTCCGCTTTGGTGGGCAAACTTTCCGAAGGGGCCCTAGAGCATTCATCCCTGATGCATCGCCAAGAGAACCGTCAGGTGGCCAGCATTCCCGATAATGGCATTCTGTTTGTTGATTTTTCGGAACCCTTGGCCCAGCGCAAGGTGGATGAGCGTTTGGGGCGCCTGCTGGGGGACGCATTCATGGATGCCCACACCCTGACGCAGCGGATTCATTATGCCGCCAAAGACAAACGCATGCGGGGGTTGGTTGTGGATTTGCGGGATGAAGATCTCTCGCTGGCAGACCGTGACGCTCTGTTGGGGGCGGTGAAAGCCTTTCGGGATCAGGGCAAAAAAACAACGGCTTATCTGGATACCTTTGATTTTGGGGCCAAGGGGTTGGTGCAATACATGACCGCATCGGCCTTTGATCGCATTGTGATGCATGGTTCTGGCACCGTGTCTTTGACGGGCTTGGCCGCCGAGGCCCCGTTTGTCAAAACCGCCCTGAAAGAGCATTTGGGTGTTGAGCCCCAGTTTTTCAGATTCAGCGAAAACAAAACCGGCGCCAACACGGTGACGGAGGATGGCTATACCCCCCAGCACCGTGCCACGCTGCAGGCCTATCTGACGTCCCTTTCCGGCATCATGACCGACCGTATCATGGCCGCGCGGGGCTGGGATCGGGCCACCATGGACAGCTTTTTTAACAAAGCCCTGATTCCCGCGGCGGAAGCGAAAACCTTAGGACTGGTGGAGGAAACCTCGTCCTTTGAAACTTTCCTTGAAACATCCAAAACATGGGTTGTGCGCGGGGGACATGAAACAGAATCGCCCCAAGACGGCACCTATATTGACGTGCGGGATTATGGGGATGATCAGCCGCAAACCTCTGATGCGGTGATTGCGGCCGAGGGTAAGGCCGACAAAAAAGGGGTTGCCCTGAAAGACGACAAAACATCCCCCGAATCCATTGCCCTGATTTATGCCGAAGGGCCCATTATGGATGGGTATGATCCCGAAGACTCGCCGTTCAGCGGCTCTGGATCCCGCGTGTATGCCCTAACGCTGGCCCAGCAGATTCAAGAGGCCGTGGATGATGACGTCAAGGCCATTGTTTTGCGTGTGGACAGCCCAGGGGGGTCCTATACGGCGTCCCATGTTCTGCGTGATGCGGTTTTGTCCGCGAAGGCTCAGGGCATTCCCGTGATCATCAGCATCAAGGATATGGCGGCCTCCGGCGGGTATTTCCTGTCTATGGATGCCAACGCCATTGTGGCGCCGGAAACGTCCTTGGTGGGGTCCATCGGGGTGTTTGGTGGGAAATTTATCACGGCGGGCCTTTCACAAAAACTGGATGTGAAGTGGGACCGTGTGGTGGTGCAGCCCCATGCGCTGATGTGGAGTTCCCAAACGCCCTTTAATCCCGAAGAGAGCGCCATCGTTTCCGCCAACCTGAAACAGGCCTATGACACCTTTGGGGGTTTGGTCAAAGCCGGCCGCAAATTAACGGACGAGCAGGCCACCCAAACCATCGGGGGCCAGTTTTTCACCGGCCGTGACGCGCTGGCCCTGAACCTGATCGACCGCATCGGCGGATTGGAAGAAGCCGTGGCCGAGGCCGCCAAACAGGCCCGTCTGGATCGCAGCGCGGTAAACGTGGTGGTGTACCCGAAAATCGAGGATCTTTTCAGCGGCTTTTTACGCTTTTTGATGGGGGGGATTGGTTCCTCTCAGGCCCATGTCCTTATGGGGGCCTCTTTGCCAGGGATGCCCGCCGAAGGGGCCCTTTACGCCACCATGCTGGATGTCTATCAACAACCCGCCCCGCTGGCTGTCCTGCCCCCCGTCCGCATTGCCGGACAGTGGATGGGGTGGTCTGATCGGTAGGGGGGGGACTTGCGAAAATCTGCGCAATCGCCTTGACAGCGTTTCGAAAGTTGGCTAAAGACACCAGACTCCCTTGTTACCACAGGCCCTTTGCGCGGCCTTTGTCACTGTGGGGGTGTAGCTCAGTCGGTTAGAGCGCTGCCCTGTCACGGCAGAGGTCGCGGGTTCGAGTCCCGTCACTCCCGCCATTCCCTTAAAAAAAACGTTTTGGTTATGGCCCATTGGATTTTGAAATCAGAGCCCGAGGTTTACCCATGGGATCAGATGGTGCGGGATGGCATAACCCCATGGGATGGGGTGCGCAATTATCAGGCCCGCAATTTTATGAAACAGATGGCTGTTGGGGATTTGGCCTTTTTTTATCATTCGGGGGCCCAGCGGTCTATTGTGGGATGGGTGTCTGTATGCCGCCCCTATTATCCCGATGTTCAGGACCCGTCCTTTGGGAATGTGGATGTGCAGGTGATCGCTGCCCTGCCGCGCCCCGTGACGCTGGCGATGCTCAAGGCCGATCCCATCTTGTCCACCATCGCCATGGTCAAACAGTCGCGGCTGTCCGTTTCGCCCCTGAGTGAAGCCGACTTTCGTCACATCCAGAATCTTGGCGGGGCAGGGGGATGACCAACCGCGCGGTGCCCCCGTTGTTTGTGGCGGGAACGGATACGGGGGTGGGAAAAACCTTTGTGTCCGCCTGTTTGATGCACATCGCGGACGCCCATTATTGGAAGCCCTTTCAAACCGGCCCTGACGATGATACGGTCATGGTGCATCGCCTGTCGGGGTGCAGCGCATCGCGCATGCTCCGTCCCTTTGTGTCGCTGGCGGCCCCGCTGGCCCCCCTGCACGCGGCAGAGCGGGAGGAGTTTGTTTTTGATCCCGCCGATGTCACCCCCCCGCCCCAGCCGTTTTTGGTGATTGAGGGGGCCGGTGGGATCATGGTGCCCCTAGCGCCCCATGTTTTAACGCTGGATCTGATGGTGCGCTGGAATGTGACGGTTTTGCTGGTGGCCCGCAGCACTTTGGGCACCCTGAACCACACGCTGCTGACCTTGCGGGCGTTAAAAGATAGCGGCCTGTCCTGTCTGGGCGTTGTCATGGTGGGGCCGACCGCCCCCCATAATGTCAATGCCATTGAGGATTTTGGGGGCGTGCCTATTCTGGCCACGATACCCTTTGATGAAAGCGGTGATCTGCGGGGCGCCGTTAAGGCCGCTGCGCCGGCCCTGAAGCCGGCCCTAGAGCTGTGGGGGTGTCCCTTGGCGGGGGGGGAAGATCCAGCATCCCTTTAACCAAAATGTGCCCCACAGGGCTGTGAATGCCTTCAGGGCTTTGCAAAGGGAAAGCGGGGCCTGCATAAACGATACCGGCACAGACACCACCCGAATGCCGCCGTAACGGCCCAAAACACTGACAAAATCCAAAACCCCGTGATAGGGGGGCAGGCTTTCAAAATCCTGCCGCGCCATCAAAATCATTTGGCCAGACCCCACCCGATCCCCCAGAAACGTTCGCCGTAACGCCCCAAGGGCGCAAGAAAGCCCCCGCGATACCAGGGAACTGTGGGCGATTTCCCGCCCTATGGCCATAACGGGAAAATCAGCAAAGGATTCATGTTTGGCCGCCTGCCACAGGGCGCGAAGGTCCTCTGGCGTCGCCGCATCAGGGGCCACAACGATCCAGTCGCTGGTGCTGGTTTGGACGGTTTTCAGGATATCATCCGTTTTTTGGGTATCGTTTAACAAGATAACATCAACCTTGGCCATATCCCCCCAATCGGCTTGGGGCAAAGGACTCAGCGCGGTGCAAAGAATGGATAAAGTGGGTTTTGGTTTAGGCATTGTGAAGACATCCTCTTTTTGATAGGATGTGCCACATTTTTACGGCCCTGTCGATGCGCAAGGAGGCGTCCCCCATGAAAACAAATACGCGGGTTTTATCGTTT
>JBIIHL010000031.1:0-16610 GCA_044235825.1 Alphaproteobacteria bacterium
GGGTCGAGACGTGCTTGTTGCCCGAGCTGCGGCCGGGTCAAACCGTGGTCATGGACAATGCCCCCTTTCACAAATCACAAAAGACAAAAAACCTCATTGAATCCGTGGGTTGCAGACTGCTCTACCAACCCAAATACTCCCCGGACCTCAACCCCATCGAAAAAGTCTGGGGTAACCTCAAACGAAAATATCGCAAAATTATACGACGCCACAACATCAACCATTACGATGCCGTTAACGCCCTTTTTCAGTACGATTAAATTTTAAAAATACTATAGTTTGCGGTACACTCCTCTTATTGTTTTTACGGAAAGGAACCCCCGTGACCCAACTCATTCGCCTAAAGATATCCTACGACAAAAAAACCTTCCGCACCCTCGATATTCCTGCAACCGCCTCTTTGGAGCGTCTGGCCAAGGCCATTGTGGGTGCTTACGGCTTTATGTTTGATCATGCCTTTGGGTTTTATAACAACCTAGAAGATCACTATGAAAGCACCGAGGTTTACACCCTTTTTGCCGATATGGATAAAAGTCTTCTCTTTGATGACGAGGGTCTGGAAGGAAAAAGCGTCCGTCAAACAACGGTGGGGGATGTCTTTAAAAGGGACAAAGAGATGCTGTTTTTGTTTGATTACGGCGATGAGTGGTTTTTTCACATTCGGTGTCTGGATGAGGACGCCCCTCGGGAAAAAGGCAAGCGTTATCCCAAAGTGGTGGAGTCCAAAGGAGAGGCCCCGGAACAATATCCTGATTATGAAGAGGAAGATGAGGAGTAAGAGCGCCATCTCTTCTACGCTTCACACCCCCGCACGGCTCAGGGTTACGCCTTTTGGAAGGGTTTCTGGTCATAGAATCCCCTTCCCGCAAAGCTGGCCGTTATGAACTTTATGGATATTCCCGTATCCATCGCTACAGTATTTCCACTTTATTTCCGTACTGGCCTGCGAACGGCGCCTAGCGTCGCTCACCTAGATTCACTAGGCATCGCTCCGCTAGACTTGTTCTCGTCTCAGTACGAAAATAAATTGAAAACACTATAGTCTTGTTGCAAAGGTTCAAATATGAAAAACAATCCAAAATCTGCTGAGAAAACAGTTTTTATTGCAAATAACGAAAAACCCACAAAGCCATCCAAATCCTAACAAAAGTTTATTGAATGACCCTGAAACACACCAAAAAAGCCAGAGAGGTTTGGAAGATCTAAGGATACTCACACCAAAACCTTGCCCTCTTCGGACACGGTGTCGTTTTCATCGCCGCTGGCAAGGATCATTTCGTTATGGCCGGCGCCGCTGGGGATCATGGGGTAACAGTTTTCTTTGGGATCCACGCACACATCCACAATCACAGGGCGTTTGACGGAGAGCATTTCGGCGATGGTGTCATCGACTTTGGCCGGATCATCCACCCGCAGGCCCACGGCGCCGAAGGCCTCTGCCAGCCTGACAAAATCGGGCAGGGATTCGGAATAGCTTTCGGAATACCGCCCGCCGTGCAACAGTTCCTGCCACTGGCGCACCATGCCCATCCAGCGGTTGTTGATGATGAAAATTTTCACCGGCAAACGGTACTGGGCCAAGGTCGCCATTTCCTGAATGTTCATTAGGATGGATGCCTCACCGGCAATATCAATGACATGGGCATCAGGGTGGGCAATTTGAACCCCCATGGCCGCCGGCAGTCCATACCCCATGGTGCCCAAGCCGCCCGAGGTCATCCAGCGGTTGGGGTGTTTAAACCCATAATGTTGCGCCGCCCACATCTGGTGCTGGCCGACTTCGGTGGTGATATAGGTTTCGTGGTTTTCCGTCAGGGCGCACAGGCGGGAAATGGCATATTGGGGTTTAATCACGCTGCCGTTTTGGGTAAAGGCGAGGGATTTCTTCTCCCGCCACTGGGCAATCTGCATCCACCACGGTTCCAGCGAGAGTTTATAGTTTCGCTGGTGCCAGACATCCAGAAAATCCTCCATCACATGGGCCACATCCCCAATAATGGGGCGGTGAACCATGACGTTTTTGTTAATGGAGGAGGCATCAATATCAATATGAATTTTTTTGGACTGCGGGGAAAACGCCGCCACGCGGCCCGTCACCCGATCATCAAAGCGGGATCCGCACGCCAGCATGACATCACAGTCGTGCATGGCCATGTTGGCCTCGTACGTGCCGTGCATCCCCAGCATCCCCAAAAACTGGGGATCCCCCGCAGGATAGGCCCCCAGCCCCATCAGGGTCAGGGTACAGGGCATGCCCGTTTCCCGCACAAAGGTCCGCACCAGATCCGACGCCCGAGGCCCCGAATTGATAATCCCGCCCCCCCCATACATAATGGGGCGCGTGCTGGCGGCCAGCATTTCTGCGGCGGCTTCAATGTCCCTGCGGGGGGCTCTCAGCGTGGGGCTATAGCTTTTGGGCTTGGCATTGTCCTTGGCCGTATAGGCCGCGGGGGCAAACTGGATGTCCTTGGGCAAATCCACCAGAACCGGACCCGGGCGGCCGTGGGTGGCCACATAGATGGCCTCGTGCATGACGCGGGCGATTTGATTGGGGTCTTTGACCAAGTAATTGTGTTTGGTGCAGGCGCGGGTGATGCCAGTGGTGTCGGCCTCTTGAAAGGCATCGGTGCCAATTAAAAACGTCGGGACCTGTCCCGTGATGCACAGAACGGGCACGCTGTCCATCAGGGCATCGGTTAATCCCGTCACGGCGTTGGTGGCGCCGGGGCCCGAGGTGACCAGAACCACGCCCAGCTTTCCGGTGGACCTTGCATAGCCCTCGGCCGCGTGGACCGCCGCCTGTTCATGGCGCACCAGAATATGACGGATACGATCCTGTTTAAACAGGGCATCATAAATGGGCAGAACGGCGCCCCCGGGATAGCCAAAAATAACCTCCACCCCATGATCGGCCAGAACCTTAAGCACTGTTTCAGCGCCATTGGCGTTGGGAAAAAAAGAGGGATCGAAAGACGTGTCAAGCATACAAAAAAATCAAAGGGTTTCTTTGGGGAATAAAGGCAAGCATTGTATCATAAGGAAAGCAAGGGTGCAAAAAAATTGCCATAAAAAGGGTCCCGCGAAAAAGAGAGGCGTATCGTATAATGGTTTCCTTTTTATTTCGTGACGATAGAGGGGAATACCTCTGATAGAGTGATACCGAGTCAATCTTAGGTAAGTGACACTGGATCCGAGCAACAGAAGACCCCAATCCCCCCTAAAATCGTTTAGAGAAAGACCCCAACAACCCCCGAATAATCTCTCGACCGGCCCGACTGCTGGCTGCGCGAACAGCGCTTTTCAGGGCAACCGTCATCAAAGAGTCACCCCGCCGTTCAGAAGAGAAGAGGGTTTGTCTTTCCGGTATCGCATCCCTTTGACCCTGATGCTGGGCGTCCGCTCGGGATTGCAGCCGCTCATAGGCAGAATCCCGATCCACCGTTTGGGTATAGGTTTGATAAAAAAGGCTCTTTTGCAGAATGCTGCGCCGATCGTTATCGGTGATGGCCCCGATTTGGCCTGTGGGGGCCGCGATAAACGTCCGCTGCACAACACCAGGAACCCCGTCTTTTTCCAAAAAGGATGTCAGGGCTTCACCCACAGCCAACTGGGATAAAAGTTCTTCCGTCTTAAAATCAGGGTTGGGGCGAAAGGTCTCTGCGGCCACCTTCAGAGCCTTTTGATCCTTTGGGGTAAACGCTCGCAGCGCATGTTGCACCCGATGCCCCAACTGACCCAGCACAGTGTCGGGAATATCCATGGGATTTTGCGTGATCAGATAAACCCCAACCCCCTTAGAGCGAATCAAACGCACAACCTGTTCAATTTTTTCCAGCAAAACCTTGGGCGCATCCTGAAACAGCAAATGGGCTTCGTCAAAAAACAGGACCAATTTGGGTTTTTCCAAATCCCCAACCTCTGGCAGAGTTTCATACAATTCCGAAAGCATCCACAGCAAAAAGGTGGCATAAATTTTCGGTGATGACATCAATTGGTCTGCCGCCAAAAGGTGCACGTACCCCTGACCATCCGGAGTGATTTTTAGAAAATCAGTGATGGTTAAGGCGGGTTCACCAAAAAAGGAATTGGCCCCCTGATCCTCGAGCTGCAAAAGAGCCCGCTGAACAGACGCCACACTTTGACTGGTGATATGACCGTATTGTTTTGAAAAGTCATCGGCGTTGTCGGCAACATAGGTCAAAACGGACCGCAGATCCTTTAAATCCAACAACAACAAACCCTCAGCATCGGCAATGCGAAAGGCAATGGAAAGAACACCCTCTTGGGCCTCGGAGGCATTCAACAAACGGCTGAGCAATAGCGCCCCCATATCAGACACTGTGGCCCGCAGCGGGTGGCCCTTTTCCCCAAAAATATCCCAAAAAATGCTGGGTGTGGGCCTGAATTCTGGAACAGGCAGTCCCCGTTGATGCAGCCTTGATTTCAAAGAATCACTCTCTTGGCCTGCCAGGGATAAGCCCGATAAATCCCCTTTGATGTCTGTGGCAAAGACGGGAACACCGGCTTTGGAAAACGCCTCAGCCAACACTTGCAGGGTTACGGTTTTTCCCGTCCCTGTGGCGCCGGCAATCAATCCATGGCGATTGGCATAAGCTAGGGGAAGATTTTGGGGTTGTCCGTCTGGGGTTTGGCCGACAAAAAGGAACGTCATGGTTTTTTCCATCCTTGAAAACAAAAAAAGACCTTAGCAGAGCGCGGAAAAAGGGTCCACCGTTTGATCTGACATATTTTTATCTAAAAATACCATGAAGAACAAAGCATTAAGGAGCATCATGTCCGAGGCGGGCAAGGTTTTGGTGTGAGGGGTAAATCAAGTTCCGTGAACAACGTTGACGTCTCTACCCTGAACCGTCTTTAGCAGGAGGGGGAATGACGCCCCCCTCCTATAGGGTTTTGTGGTTTTCCAGCCCCTGTCCCTTAGCCCCTCAATTTACCTAGATTTTGCTGGGCGGCGGTGGCGGCGGCGGAGTTGGGGTGGGTGTTTAGGATTTGCTGCCATGCTTGACGTGCGGTGCCAAGGTCGTTTTGAGTGGCGGCCAGAATACCCCGCTCTAGCAACATATAGGGGTGATCAGGGCTCAGGCTCTGGGCCTTGGCGATGGATTCTCTGGCCAGGTCATAGCGTTTCAAACTGCGGTAAAGGCTGGCGCGGTAAATCAGGGCCTCCACTTGATTGGGATCCTCTAGCAGGACATAGTCCAAATCCTTAAGGGCGGACAAACTGTCCCCTGTGGCGGCGGCAATCCGAGCCCGCAAAACAAAGGCATTCAGATCCTCTCCATCCCACGCAATGGCCTGATTGATGGCGTCGCGGGCTTTGATGCTTTGTCCGGCTTTTAAAAACAGCTGACTGGCTTGGGTGATAAAGCGGGATCGCTCGCTGATGGGCAGGCCTTCCTGATCGGATAACGCCAAAAAGACCCCTGCCGCCCCTGCATAATCCCGCAGGGCCATCAAAGCCACGCCTTGACAATGCATGGCCCCAAGGCCGCCGCCTAAACTTTTCCAATACACGGCCGATGCCTCAGCCCGCTGGGGGTCCTGCTGTGCCAGTTCTAGGCAGGATGCGTATTCTTGATCGTGATGAATGGTGTTTTGGGCTGAAAAAGCCGCAAAAGCAGCGCTGGCCAAAACCAGAATAGATATGATAGATAAACCCAAGCGGCGCATGCAATGTGTTCTCATAATGTTCCCTTGATGATGGTGATTTTTTTTTACACTATGAACCGTTCATCCTTAAAATTTCGTAAATGGCTGTTTTTGGGGGCAGGATACAGCGCTTTGCATCTGGCAGCCCGTTATGATTTGGGCACCGTTTACGGCACCACCCGCACACGCGGGGATGATTTAAAAAAGGCCGGCATCATCCCCATCATCACCGATTTTCAAACGGTTCATCCGGATATCCTAAAGGCTATTGCCAGTGTGGATGCGGTTTTGGTCTCTGTGGCACCGGATGATCAGGGGGATCCCTGTTTGCGGCTTTATCAGGGGGCTTTGCTGGCCTCGCCCACGTTGAAATGGGTGGGCTATCTTTCCTCAACCAGCGTTTATGGGGATCATCAGGGGGCCATGGTTACCGAGGACAGCCCGCGGCTGGCCACATCCACCCGCGGCGTGGCCCGCATTGTGGCAGAGGATGCGTGGTTGGCCATAAACAGGGATCATGGATTGCCGGTGTCGATCTTTCGCCTTTCCGGCATTTACGGGTCGGGCCGCAGTGTTTTTGACAAACTGATGGCGAAACGGGCGCAACGTTTGGACAAGCCAGGGCACCTGTTTTCCCGTATTCACGGGGTGGATATTGCGGGCGTTCTGGCGGCCAGTTTAACCAGGGCGCCGGATGTTTATAATGTGTGTGATACCCTGCCCGCCACGGGGCGAGAGGTGGTGGAATACGCCTGCCAGATTTCAGGGTATCCTCTGCCGCCCTTAATCCCCTTTTCAGACGCGACCTTATCCCCAATGGCACGGGGGTTTTATGCGGATCATCGGGTGATTTTGCCCCAAAAAATCCAGAGTTTTTATGATTTTGTCTATCCCACCTACCGCGAAGGGTTACAGGCCATATTTCGCGAGCTCCACCCGGGCCCGTAGTTCAATTTGCTGCAAGATATCATGCAAGTGAGGGGATGTGGGCACGGATAAATCATCTGCCAATTGTTGTTTTAATTGATTCAGCGTCTGGGGCGAGAGCCGATCCATCATCAAATCCCGCTGCAGATTTTTCAGGGTGTTCAGGATGGATCGACCCTGCTGGCGGCGTTTTTGTTCCAGCGGCACGTCTTCATCTTCCCTGATCACAAAAGACGGAATAGACTGCAGGAAAGCCGTTTGCGACGTGGACTCCGTTTCCCCTGTGGGAGAAGGGTTTCCCAAAGAAAACGCCTTGCCACCCCGCGCCGTGCGCCGCGATGATGTCGAAGCCTGACTGTGCCCTAAATTGTGAATGATCATGATGATGGGTCTTTCTTATTATTTTTCTTTTCCCCAAGTGTGCGCCCAAAGGGTAAAAAATTCGTTATCGGGGGGGTAGCATAGGGTTTTCAATATATTTTCGTAGCGATCCACCCGTTTTAAGAGCCCGCTGAGCGCAGCAATGGCCCTTGCAATGTGAATAGGAATGAACAACGCCAAGCGTTCGCAGAACAAAACAGGAAGAAAAGCAGAATACTATCGTAATCAATCTTTCACCTTTTTAAGATAAGGTCTTATATATTATTTGCCAGTATTCTATTTTTTCTTATTTTTTAAAATTTTTCTCATTGGAATTCATTTGAAGATAGAGTTTTTGTAAATCCCTTATAAAACAATATAATTACCAATGCAATTAAAATACTTGATTTTTTTCTACTATTAAAGCAAGATAATCGTTAATTACAATTATAAATTTTAGCGTTTTTTTGATTTTGATCAATTCAATGATTCATTCATCGTCTTACGATGAAATGTCAAGGAAAGGCAGGCAAAGACATGGGGTTTTTTTCAAAAGACTCACACCATTTTTGGGTTAAATACACCACAAAAACCAAGAGGGCCATAGGCCTCGCTGGGGGAGCCCTAACCTTTGCTATGATGCTGTCATCACCCGCCAAGGCCCTGCCAACCTGTGGCAGCATACTCCTTAGTGATTTGTTTTCAGCACCTCCTTATGCCTGCAAACGGACTGTGGGTTCAGTCAATTCCCCGTTTGAAGTGGTCTACACATTCGATAGAACCAGCATGAGCGAACTGGTCAATAGCAATTCAAGTTTGAATTTCAGCACCTTACCCTACAGCCACACGCTGACTTTCAATAATCTCTCAAATACGGAGCTCGCGGCGTTCTTTTATACAGTCTCGCATCCTACTGTCAGAATGGAAAATACTCTGCATGATTACACCCAAGATCAGCCAATTCCCCCTGATTCATACGAAGTTGCTGTCTATCCTAGTCCAGTATTCACCGAGATCATTTTCTTCTGGATGGATGAATTTGCAACGCTGACATCGATCACCCATACCTTATTCTATTCCGCTGGGAATACATATTGGGACGGTGGTACTGGGGAATTTGCCACGAATGATGTCGTGGACGGCGGACCTGGGACTTGGAACGCCACGGTAAATAACTGGACGACTTGGACTGGTGCCCTCAATGATGGATGGCCTTCTGGGTATAAGCCAATTTTTTGGGGACCAGCTGGCGGTGTGGTCAATGTCATTGGCACGCAACGCATTAATGGTCTGGAATTTCGAACTGATGATTATATTTTACGCGGCGGCACCCTTGAATTATGGGGGGATCGGAGCGCAGATGTATGGGTCAATAGTGGGTTAACTGCTGTTATAGAAAGCATTATAACAGGAGGCTATGGCCTCGTGAAGATGAATGATGGCACGTTAATCCTTGCAGGAGATAACACTTACACGGGCGGCACCAGATTAGAAGGGGGCACTTTGGGTGTTAGCCACAACAACGCTCTGGGCACCGGCATGCTGACTATGTTTGGGGGCACAACGCTGATGCCTACAGTGGATAACCTGATCCTTAACAATACCGTCACACTGACTGGTGATGCCACCATTGATACGGGCACATATGATCTGACACTGAACAATACCGTCAACGCCACAGGTGCGCTGATCAAAACTGGCGACGGCAGTCTGATCCTTGGGGATAACAGCACTCTGGCGGCGGTGGATGTGCAAGGGGGCAGTCTTGAAAACCGCGGGGACCTCTCTGCCTCACCCGTCATAGCCCTTTCTGGGGATGATACCAACCTGACGAATGTCAACGGCGCATCGATCATAATCGATGGCGGTAATGGAACCCTCTCGGGCGGTGCGGGCATACAGCGTGTTGATAATGCGGGCACCATGACCGGCAACCTTGATCTTGGTGATGGGAATGACAGCCTTGACAATACGGGAACCCTTACCGGCAACGTTGATCTTGGTGGTGGGAATGACAGCCTTGACAATACGGGCACCCTTACCGGCGATATTGATCTTGGTGGTGGGAATGACAGTCTTGACAATACGGGAACTCTTACCGGCGATATTGATCTTGGTGGTGGAGATGATAACTATATCTTGGGCTCTTCGGGTACACAAACAGGCTCTGTCAATGCCGCAGATGGCACTGACACAGTTCAAATTGAAACAGCTGACGGTGCAACACGGAATTTGGGGGCAAATGCCTTTACTCATTTCGAAACAATGGAACTGAATAAGGATTCAACCAGCGCAGGCACATATATCATCACAGCGGGCCCAGCCCTTGATGCGGGTCCCAGTGGTGGGACGCTGACGCTTTATCGCGGCGCAATGGAATTAGAAGAGACAACCAGTGAAGTTCGCGCTGGCACAGTCACCATTGGAGAAGCTGCTCGGCTTTCGGGGACTGGTCTGGTCTCTGCCGGATCTGGGGCAAACGAAGGACTGATTGTTAATGGCACCATCGCCCCAGGTCATTCTATTGGTACACTCAATGTTAATAACCGTTACGTACAAAATGGTGCATATGAGGTTGAGTTCCGTGCCCCTAGCCCTGGGATAAGTCCGCAAAAAGGGGTGGATAATGACCTAATCCATGTCAATGGGTCAGCCACCTTTGGCAATAATTCTTTGCTAAAATTGCTCCCTCTGAGCACCCAAGATGCTTTTGATGAAGCCCTGAACGCGGCCAACAACCCAACACCGAACAAGCTGCGCTATACAATTCTGGAAACAACGGAGGGAATCAACAGTCGGCCGTTCTCTCTGCTCGGTTTTTCAGGGGCGAGCACTGAAACCGTTGGTAATGATCTGCAATTGGTGCTGAGTGGAAGTGATAGCGGCGGCGGTGATGGTGGCGACGGAGGCGGCGGTGATGGCGGAGGTGGTGGCGGAGGTGGTGGCGGCGACGGTGGTGGCGGCGGAGGTGGTGGCGGCACAGGACTGTTGGTGGATCGGGCACCGGCAAACCTTGGGTTGGTTATGCCCCAAGATCCCCTGTTTGGTTGCCGTGGCAGCATGCTGGGGCGCAGTGTTGGAGGCTTTAATGAAGTGCTGAAGGATCAATCCTGCAGCTGGATCAATGCCTTTGCCATGCGCGGTGGCATTCATGAGGTCAGCGAAGAAGGACCAAACCCCTATACTATTTCGGGAGCAAATTATAACAACGCTGGAACAGCTTTGGGCATGGATTGGGCGTTAAATAAGGACATGTCTGCTGGTGGTAGTTTCACGTATAGTAACACAGACGCAACCTTTCGTGGGGAAACCGGATCCCAAACGACGCAGGGTTTTCACGGCACGATGTATTGGGTCTTTGACAACGATCTGTGGAATACAGGGATTTATGCAGGCTATAGCCATTATGACGTGAATAATCAACGCAGCACAGGATTACCTTCCAGCCCGTGGGCCAGTGCTGATTATGATATGAACCAGTATCGTTTGGGCGCTGTGTTGCGCCGTGTGCTGACACTTGCAGACACTTGGTGGCTGATACCTGAGGAACGCCTGAGCTGGGAGCCCCTATCACGCGATGCCTTTACCGAAACCGGAGGTGGAGATACCAATTTCAACAGCCAATCCGAAACATGGAACATTGCCAAGGCCCACACGGGGGTGGTGTTGCGGCACCGGCTTGAGAAAAAACCCGAATGGACTGCCGAAGTTGGTGTTGGCTGGCAGACCCTGCTTGGTGATACCGGCATGCCCCTTAAAGGTTATTACGATGGCGCCCCAAACACCACCTATCAAACATCCGCTGATCCCTACATGCGGGACAGTATGACCGTGAGAGGCAGCCTAAGTTACCGCCATTCTGACACTGTCTCTTTTGGTGTCGACTATGCCGGACAGTATAACAACGAAATGCACAACAACCAGATCGGTCTGATGCTCCGCTGGCAATTTTAAAAAAGGGCCTTTACAGCCTGCGGACATCGACCCTCTCTAGGACAACTCCGCCGGCAATACCCGCGCCACAGTCAGAGCGGAGACCGATTTGGCCCCGCCTTCTTTCAAAAGAACATCCGCGCAGCTTTGCAGGGTGGCGCCGGTGGTCCAGACATCATCAATCAACAGGATATGTTGGCCGTGGAGTGCCTTTTTTTCCTTGGGGTTTACGGCAAAGACCCCCTTCAAAGTCGCCAAACGTTTTTTGAATGATCCGCCTTTCAGGGGTTGTGTGGGGCGCACACGCTTCAGCCCCTTGTGACACACCGGCAAACCACACCGTTTGGAAAGGGCATTGGCCAGCAAACTGGATTGATTGTATTTTCGGATCCACTGCCGCCGCCAGTGCAGGGGAACAGGAAGAATCAGGGTCAAAGGATCCTGAAACTGTTTCAACGCCCCCATCAAATGATCCCCAAAGGTTTCCACCATAAAGGTTTTATCACTGTATTTTAATTTTAAAATCATTTGGGATGACAGTTTGTTATAAACAAACACGGACCGCCCTGCTTTAAGGGGGCCCAAACACATTTGCGGGGTTTGACGATAACACCCAGACACGTCATAATCACACGGATACGGAACCCCGCACAAACGACATTGAGGATCATGAATCCAATGAAGCGCCCCCCAGCATTTCGGACAATACCCCCCATGACGGCGCACCATAACGCCGCATCCCAAACATCGGGGGGGCAAAACCACATCAATAATGCCCGCCAAAAAACGGCGTAAGGTGAGCATGACCGTTCCTTGCCTGATTGACCTGCCCCATCGTGATGGCATTTGCCAGCGTGCCTGTAAAGACAAAACCCATGATCGTTTCCTGCTGCGCGAGGTCGCCCGCGACATGATGGCCCGTCTGCAGGATTTTCAGGATAAACCGGAAACGGTGGTTTTGATGGATGATGTTTTGGGGGTTTTGGGGGATCATGTGACCCAATCCCCCCTTCCCCTGAGGGCTGTTTCCCACGGCGGTGATGCGGTGATGAATCTGTTGGGGCTGGACTATGCCCCCTCTGTGCCGCAGGTTTTCCGTCATGCCAAGGATGCGTTGAATCCTAGGGGTCTGCTGATTGTTACAACCTTTGGCCCGCGAACTTTAGGGACATTGAAAGAGGCCCTGTATCACACCGATATGCACCACCACCAAGGGGCCGGTTTGCGGTTTATGCCCACCATTGCCCCCCCCGATTTGGCAAAATTGGCCACACAGGCGGGTTTTTGCAATCCCGTTGTGGATGCCCACCTTTACCGCGCCCATTATGACCATTGTTTTGATTTGGCACGGGATTTGCGGGCCATGGCGCTGGGCAATGCCCTGAAAGAGCGCTGCCGACGTCCCCTGATGCGGTCCCATGTCACAACCCTGATGCAGGATTACCCGCGTTCTGATGATGGGCGTTTTGTGGTGACGTTTGAAATTTTAACCTTGGTTGCCCACCTTTAACCCCGTTTAACCCCCCTTTGATGAGGGCAACGGGGTTGTTTTTTTTCAGAGATGACCTAATCTAGGGCTCAGCGTTGTTTCCCCTCTTGTTTGGACCCATTATGGCGATGATTCTTGTGTTGAATGCTGGATCGTCCAGTTTAAAGGTTAGCCTTTATGAAAAAGACAGTCTGGACGCCCCCAAAGTCAGCGTGCAGGTTGACCGCCTGACAACCCAGCCCACGCTGAAGATCAAGGGAGAGGCCCCCACCCCGCCCCCGTCTTTGGGTGTGGGGCACGAAGCGGTTCTTTCGGCCCTGCTGCCATGGTTTTTTAACACATGGCCCATTGAGGCCATCGGTCACCGTGTTGTTCATGGCGGGATTCATTTTGCCGACCCTGTACGTGTCACCCCCCAAATTTTGGACACGTTGGAAACGTTGATGCCTCTGGCCCCGCTGCATCAGCCGCATAATGTTTTTCCCATGCGCTGGATTGAAACCCACGCCCCCCAAAAAATGCAGGTGGCGTGTTTTGATACGGCCTTTCACCGCACCCAGACCCCTTTGGCCACGTGGTTTGCCCTGCCGCGTCATTATCATGATCAGGGGGTGCAGCGTTATGGGTTTCATGGATTGTCCTATCAGTATATTGCCCAGCAATTGCCCAAAGTGACAAAAGCATCCCGCGTGATTGTGGCCCATTTGGGCAATGGGGCCAGTTTGTGCGCCATGAAGGATGGCAAAAGTTACGACACCACCATGGGCTTTAGTGCGCTGGACGGATTGATGATGGGCACACGCTCGGGCAGTCTTGATGCCGGCGTGATTTTGCATTTGTTGCATGAAAAAACCCCAGACCAAATTCAGGATATCCTTTATAAAGAATCCGGCCTTTTGGGGGTATCCGGCATCAGCCATGATATGCGCACCCTGCTGGAAAGCCCCGATCCCCACGCCAAAGAGGCCGTCGCTTTGTACGTTTACCGTATTGTTCGGGACATGGGGGCCTTAACCGCTGCCTTGGGCGGGTGTGAAGCCATCATCTTTACAGCCGGTATCGGCGAAAACGCCCCCGTGATCCGCCAAAGGGTGTGTGAGGGCTTTGCCTTTGCGGGGTTGATTCTGGATGAAGAGGCCAACGCCCGCAGCGATGTTCGTTTGCATCAGGCCAGCAGCACCATCGAGGTTTACTGCCTGCCCACCAACGAAGAAAGTATTATTGCCGAGGCCACCGCAGGGATGGTTTAGGGGATATCTGAACGCGGCGGGGCGGGACGGTTTTCCTTTGGCGTCAAGGGGCGGGGCGGAAAAATACCGCACCGAGGACCGCGCAGCGGGCTGAGGGAGGATGATTTTTTCGCACCGGCGCAGCGCACCCCTTGACGCCAAAGGAAAAGTGTGGGGGTGGGAGCCGCGTGCTTTCGCCAAGGAAAAGGCTCCCACCCAGCAGAATTTGCCCCAAACCTCAAGGGTCCGCTGCGCCGAGGGGAAAAAAATCATCCTCCCTCGCTTCGCTCGGTGCGGTATTTTTTCCCCCTCGCCCTTGACCTTTGGGGCAAATCCTGCTGCCCCACCCCGCCTTTTCCAAGTTTTTTTCAATAAACAGCCCTCAGCTCATGTATATTTTGATTGTCAAACCCCGTGCCTTCGGTGTATGAGAATAGGCAATGAATGTTTTTCACGATGGCGGGCGTAGCTCAGTTGGTTAGAGCGCTAGGTTGTGGTCCTTGAGGTCGTGGGTTCGAGACCCATCGTTCGCCCCAAACAATCCAAAACGATTTTTTTTCAGGTGCTGCATGACCTACACCATTGCCTCTCCCTCTGGTCCCTACGAGGTTGTCATTGGGATGGAGGTTCATGCGCAGGTGATCTCTCAATCCAAGCTGTTTTCTGGGGCCTCTGCGGCGTTTGGGGGGGATCCCAACACCCACGTGGCGTTTCTGGATGCCGGTATGCCCGGGATGCTGCCGGTTTTAAATGGGGTTTGTGTTGAGCAGGCCATCAAAACAGGGCTGGCCCTGAATGCCCAGATTCATTTGGAATCCCAGTTTGATCGCAAAAATTATTTTTATCCCGATTTGCCCACGGGGTATCAGATTTCCCAGTTTTATCACCCCTTGGTGGGGGAAGGCACCCTCACACTGGATCTGGCCGAGGGCATCACCAAAGACATTGGGATCGAGCGCATCCATCTGGAACAAGACGCCGGAAAAAGCATCCACGACATGGACCCCCGCCACAGTTATGTGGATTTGAACCGCGCAGGGGTGGCACTGATGGAAATTGTGTCCAAACCCGACATGCGCAGCCCCGAAGAGGCCGGCGCGTTTTTGAAAAAACTCCGCGCTATCCTGCGCACGCTGGGCACCTGTGACGGGAATATGGAGGAAGGGTCCATGCGCTGCGACGTCAACGTGTCTGTGCGCAAGGCCGGCGCCCCGCTGGGCACGCGCTGTGAAATTAAAAACGTCAACTCTGTGCGCTTTGTGATGCAGGCCATTGTTTACGAATCCAAACGTCAGGTGGACCTGTTGGAATCCGGCGGCGCGGTGGATCAGGAAACCCGTTTGTTTGATGCGGCCAGCGGCACCACCCGCACCATGCGCAGCAAAGAAGATGCCCACGATTACCGTTATTTTCCCGATCCGGACCTGCTGCCTTTGCGTTTGGATGCTGCGTTGGTGGATCGTTTGCGGGCCGAATTGCCGGAATTGCCGGATGCTAAGAAAAAACGCTTCATGGACCACTACGGCCTTTCGGGGTACGAGGCCGGTTTAATCACCGCCGAGGAAGAAAGCGCCCGTTATTACGAAGACATCCTCACCCACCACAACGCCCCCAAACTGGCGGCCAACTGGCTGCTCGGGGATGTGTTTGGGGGATTGAACAAGGCAGGGCAGACCTTAGCCAGCACCCCCTTGACCCCCGCGGCCTTGGCCGAGCTGCTGCGGATGATGGAGGATGGCCAGCTTTCGGGCCGTATGGCCAAAGACGTTTTGGCCGTCATGATGGAGCGCGGCGTTTCCGCCGCCGTGGTGGTGGCGGAGCAAGGCCTGTCCCAAATCAGCGACACCGACGCCCTGCAAACCATCATCGCCCGCATCATCGACGCCAGCCCCACCCAACTGGCGGATTATCAGGCGGGCAAAGATAAATTATTCGGCTATTTCGTGGGCCAAGTCATGAAAGAAACCGCCGGCAAAGCCAACCCCGCCGTGGTGAATGATCTTCTGAAAGCGGCGCTGGGGGGGTAGAAAAAGGGGGATGCAAAGCCCCCTTTTTCGTTGCTGTCGCCCCCTTTGGGGGGATTAACCTCTTAGTCCCCTGCTTCCCGTGAGGGGGGTAAGGTATACCCTTGATATTTTGGGTCTCTTCCAAAGTTCCCGGCTGCAACAACAATTGCAGCGGCTGTCTGGAACTCTTCCCTAGTTATAGGGATTCCCTTTGATCTAAGGAAATCTCTAGCTCGCAGAAGCCCCATATTTGTAATTTCTATTGGTTTTCCGTTGAAGAAGGCACTCCCTCTTGGAAAATCCTTAGAAATTATCTCATCCTTTGACATCTCTCCTCCTTGGAGTGCATCTAAGGGGGGGGGTATTTTGTTTCATAATCAAAAACCATGCTATACTAATAATATTTAGCCTAATATAGATACATTTCTTCGTCAAGACGTTTATGCAAGCCCCCCTCACCCCATTGTCCATCGTCCGCAAACATTCGATTTTGCTGTGGTGCAACATACATGTGTATTGTTATGGGCCATGGGCCAAAGGTTGACTGCATACAAGGCGATTCCAAAAAAGAATTACAACCCCAGATCATCATGGCTTGCAGCAAAATTATATTGCAATGCAAAAAAATTTTTTTCTGATCTTACCGCGAAAAAAGTGAATTTCCCCTCCCTTTTTTGTGCAGGGCAACAATTTTTCAAAAAAAACAATGTTTTTCTTGAAAAAGACCAAGGGATTATGGTATCTTTGAGGAAATGATAAAAAACGTCGCGGTTATTTTTTTTAGGAGTTCACAATGCCCAACGTCCAAAGCCACGCTTTGTATTTAAAATGTCTAAAACCCCAACCCCACCCTGAAAAAAACGATTGCTTGGTGGTGACCACAGATTTGCCTGGGGCCATGGTTCGGGATGCCATTGAAAGCCTGCAGGTGCTTTCCATCCCCCATCAGCTTGTCACCTTTCAGGGGCGCACCAGTCTTTGCCTGTGCCGGTCAGC
>JBIIHL010000004.1:0-56022 GCA_044235825.1 Alphaproteobacteria bacterium
AAATTCCTTTTCACTTTTGCGCCCATGGTGCACCCCTTTTTTTACACCACCTATAACCCACATCTCACCAAAAACACAAACATTTGGTTGGGTTTACTGAATAACCCTGTTCCATCTGTAGAGACGGTAGTATTTCCATTTGAACAATGATATTCTGCAGTTCCATCGATCATACGCCCGTTTGTACGAATTGTTTGCTCCAACGCCCGAACCCGCCCTGCATCAGTTTGATTCAACTGCCCCAACGCAGGCCCCGCCGCAAGGGGCAACACACAAGCAGCAGCAACAGCAACCCTTTGGAACAATCCCATAACCCACCCCCTAAAAAAACCTTATGTCCCACCATACCGACATAGCCAAGAAAACGCTGTGACAGATGTCACGGGATGGGGGCGTTTTGGCAAAAAATATCGCTGCGCTTCCCCCATGACAATGATCCCAGAGTGCCCTATAAAGGATCTATGACCGACACATTATCCCCTTTGCACGCCCAAGGTGCCCTGTCCCGAACCCCCCCTGCCAATGTGGAGGTGGAGCAAGCCCTGCTGGGGACCCTGCTGGCCAACAACACGGCCTATGAACAGATTGCGGATTTTCTGTTGCCGGAACATTTTTCCCATGGCCTGCACGCCACCCTGTACAGCGCCATTATGAAAATGATTGACAAGGGGCAGATGGCCAGCCCCCTGACTTTAAAACCCCTGTTCGAGGATCATCCGGATCTGGCCCCCTTTGGCGGGGGCGGCGCGTATTTACAGGATTTGGCGGATTCTGTTCTCTCCAGCATCAACCTGTATGATTTTGCCCGCATCATTTACGATTACGCCCTGCGCCGCAACCTGATTGATGTGGGGCAAACGGTGGTGAACAACGCCTTTGATCTGGCCCGCGAAGGCACCGCCATGGATCAAATCGCCGAAACGGAACACGCCCTTTATACCTTGGCCACCAAAGGATCGGCGCAAAAAACCTATGTTGCCTTTGGCAGCACCTTAACCCAAACGATGAAGATTATCGAGGCCGCGTACAAGAGAGACGGGGCCCTCAGCGGTCTGTCCTCGGGCTTTACGGACATGGACCGATTGCTGGGGGGGCTGCAAAATTCCGATTTGATTATTCTGGCGGGCCGGCCATCTATGGGCAAAACGTCTCTGGCCACCAACATGGCGTTTCATGCATCATCCCATGCCACCATCAAACGCCAAAACAATGGCGAGGTCAAAGTCAGCAACGGCGCCGTCGTTGCGTTTTTTTCGCTGGAAATGTCGGCGGAACAGTTGGCATCCCGTATTTTATCGGAACGGGCCAACGTGGCATCAGAAAAAATCCGTCGGGGGGATTTAACCGATCAAGAATTTCAAAATCTGGCGCAGGCCGCCCGCGATTTGGCGGAAATTCCCCTGTATATTGACGATACACCGGCCATTTCCGTCTCCAGCCTGCGCACACGGGCCCGAAAATTAAAACGCCAGCATCATTTGGGCCTGATTGTGGTGGATTATCTGCAGCTGATGCAGGCCAGCGTCAGCGGCCGCCCCGAAAACCGCGTGAATGAAATTTCCGAAATCACCCGCGGTTTAAAACAAATCGCCAAAGAGCTGCAGGTGCCCGTCATCGCCCTGTCCCAGCTGTCGCGGGCCGTGGAAAACCGCGAAGACAAACGCCCCCAATTGTCCGATTTACGGGAATCCGGATCCATCGAGCAAGACGCCGACGTGGTCATGTTTGTGTACCGCGAAGAATACTATCTGCAGCGCAACGAACCCACCCAGCGCCAAGATGAAGGCAAAGACGCCCACCAAAAACGCTATGACGAATGGGTCACACGCCTGTCAGAGGCCGAAAACATCGCCGAGGTCATCATCGCCAAACAGCGACACGGCCCCACCGGCAAAGTTAAATTGTTCTTTGATGGATCCACCACCAAATTCAGCGATCTGATGCAGGACGGCGGGCAAAAGGGGCATGATCACAGCCCTTAAAAACAACACTATTGTCCCTCGTGTTTCTGAAAATCGAGGGAAAAATTGCCTTTTTAACCTTGGCCTCTGTTGTTCTGGCCGTCACAGGGGCAGAGGCCCTGTACGCCGATATGGGCCATTTTGGCCGCCGCCCCATCCGGATCGCATGGTACACATTTGTGTGGCCCGCCCTGATTTTGAATTATTTTGGTCAGGGGGCCCTTTTGCTGATGAATCCTTCGGCCATTCACAGCCCCCTTTACGGTATGGTTTCCACAGAGTGGCGGTTACCCCTGATCATTTTGGCCACCATGGCCACCATTATTGCATCCCAAGCCGTGATTACCGGCGCATTTTCTGTGACACGACAGGCCATTTTGCTGGGCTATCTGCCGCGGATGCGTATTATTCACACATCCCGCACAGAGCTGGGGCAAATTTACATGCCCACCGTGAACATGCTGATGCTGTTGGCTGTGGTTGTGTTGGTTTTGGGCTTTGGCAGCTCAACGAACCTTGCCTCGGCCTACGGCATTGCCGTGACAGGAACCATGGTGTTAACCACCATGATGGCCATTCTTTTGATGCGCCTGAAATGGAACTGGGGTTGGGCCCGCGTTGTGCCCTTTATTATTATTTTCAGCATTGTGGATATTACATTGTTTGCGGCAACCACCGTCAAAATCATCCATGGAGGGTGGTTTCCCCTGCTAATGGGGGCGCTGTTGTTTATTGTCCTAACAACATGGAAAACAGGTCGCATCAATTTACAGGAAACGGTTGAAAACGAAGGCATCACCGCCGTTGAATTCATCCAACAGAATCAACATCTGCCCCGCGTCCCCGGCGTTGCCATTTACATGAGCCGACCCACCCAAGGGGTGCCCCTGGCCATGTACCAAAACGTGAAGCACAACCATATCCTGCACGAAAAAAACATTATTCTTTCTGTGGTTTCCATGAATGTTCCTTTTGTTTCCGCTAAAAAACAACTGGATCTGTTGCCCCGCGATGAAAATTTGGTGCGTATTATTTTACGCAAAGGCTTTATGCAGGATTCCGACGTGCCGGAGGCCCTGAAAAGGCTGCCCGATAGCGTCTTGGGCTTTCATCTGGATCCCCAAACGGCCTCTTATTTTGTCAGTCGCATTCATGTTCAGCCCACAGAAGGACACCAAAACCGACAACCCATGTCCCTGTGGCGCAAGTATCTTTTTGCATGGATGGTCCACCGCGCCACAACCGCCCGAGAGTTCTTTAACTTGCCCCACAACCGCGTGATCGAACTGGGAACGGTCACAGAGTTTTAAGCGTGGTTTTTTACCCTTTGCCTGCCCCGTGAAACACGTTACCATTTGGAACGCACCGCGAGCTTAGCTGACCATGTCCCTTTCCAAAGACGACGCCCGTTACCTGTGGCATCCCTTTACGCAGCACGGACATCCCGAAACGGCTTTTTTGCCCATTGTTTCAGGGCAAGGATCGTTTCTTTATGACGAGGAAGGAAACCGCCTGCTGGATCTGATTTCCTCATGGTGGGTGATCACCCATGGCCATAGTCATCCCGCCCTGATCAAAGCCATGGCCACGCAGGCAGCCAAACTGGATCAGGTGATTTTTGCGGGCTTTACCCACGAACCCGCGGTGACTCTGGGAAAAAATCTGCAAAATGCCTTGGGCCGCCGCGATGTTTGGAAACTTTTTTTTTCGGACAATGGATCCACCGCCGTGGAAGTGGCCCTGAAAATGGCCCTGCATGCCCAAAGCAACTGGGGATATCCGGAAAAAAAACGATTCTTAGCGTTTGAAGGTGGGTATCACGGCGACACCGTGGGGGCCATGTCCGTTGGACGCAGCAGTGGGTTTTTTGATCCCTATCAAAAACTTTTATTTCCCGTCCAAGATATAGCCTATCCCGAAACATGGATTGATTGTGATAATGTTTTACATAAAGAAGAAAAAAGCCTAGAGGCCTTAAAGCAACACTTGAATACCGGCGAGATTGCCGGCATCATTTTAGAGCCTTTGCTGCAAGGGGCTTCAGGGATGCGGATGTGTCGCCCCTCTTTCGTTGACCAAGTGGTGCGCCTGTGCCAGCACGCGGGGGCCTTGGTTATTTTTGATGAAGTCATGACAGGCTTTGGCCGAACGGGCAGTCTTTTTGCCTTTCATCAACTTTCAGAAACACCGGATATTCTGTGTCTGGCCAAGGGCTTAACGGGCGGCATGATGCCCATGTCTTTAACCTGCGCCAGTCAATCTGTCTTTGATGCTTTTTTATCCACCGATTTTTACCGCAGTCTGATTCATGGGCATTCCTTCACCGCCAATCCCGTAGCCTGCGCCGTGGCCAACCGGTCTTTGGCCCTTTTTGAGGAAGAAGACACACTCAAAAAAATTGCCGCCCTTGAAGATGTTCATCGCCGCGCCCTTTTCACGTTACAAAACGATGGATTGGCCCACCGCCCTCGGGTTTTGGGCAGCGTGGCCGCATTTGATGTTACACACGAATGTATGCCCTATAACACAGAAAAAAATCATGCCATTAGAGCCCTATTCCTTGAATCTGGTTTAATTCTACGCCCCTTGGGCGGGACCCTGTACCTGATGCCCCCCTACTGCACATCGTTATCAGATCTCACAGAAGCCTATGACCGCATCGCCCAGATCCTTCGGCAGGTTCGCCCATGACGGTGTCTTCGGTGGCCTTTAAACTGCTTGGGGTCTTGTTTTTGGTGACCCTGTTTTGGGTGGCTTTGGGATTGTGGCACCGCGCACCGCCGCCGTCTTCCGCAGCTTTGTGGCTTTCTGGGCCCGAAGCCGCCATTTTGATACAGACCTTGGGGAAAAATTTTAAAAACCATCCCGCTGTGGATGATCGCCCTGTGGGTGAGAATTACTTTTTTCCCCCTATTCGTGGGGAAAACAATGGTCTTTGGGATGGTTTAGGCATCCTTTATCCCATAAAACCCCTACAGCCCATTTATGCCCCCGCCCGTGGTCAGGTTTTGTTCAACCGCTTTGTGCCTGATGTTGGCCATATTTTCATGATCCGCCATGACGATCAGCGCATCAGCGTCATCACCGGCATGGCCCAGCCCCCCTTTCAAGAGGGCGACACCGTCAAAGCCAACCAGATTTTGGGCATACCCGAAACAAACACCAAAACCATTTTTTACATGCTTCGCCGTCAAGGCAAGGCCGTTGACCCACGCAAAATGTTTGATACAGTAGATTCGCCTTTGTGATACAAGGATGATTTGACTCTTTTGGGACCCCCTTTCATGATCCGCACGCTTTCTGCTTTTTTAGCCGTCTCCTTATGCTTTTCTGGCGGAGCCCACGCGCAAGAGCCCAATCCAAAACAACCCGCCCCAGTCACACAACCCGCCCCAGATGCCAGCAAAAACGATTCTTTTTACGAACAGCTTAATGTTTTTGGTGAAGTTTTAGAACGCATCCGCACGGATTACGTTAAAGAAACCAACGAAAAAGACCTCATCGAAGCCGCCATCAACGGCATGCTCACCAGCTTGGACCCTCATTCTGCCTATCACAACGCCGAAGATTTTAAAAATATGCAAGTTGAGTTGCGGGGCGAATTCGGGGGACTCGGCATCGAAGTGACCATGGAAAATGGTTTGATTAAAATCATGAGCCCCATTGACGATACCCCCGCTGCCCGTGCTGGCCTGTTGTCTGGGGATTTCATCACCCATATTGATGATAAACCTGTTGTGGGCATGGCTTTGGATGATGCCGTCAAAAAAATGCGTGGTCCCGTCAACACCAAAGTGACCTTGACCATTCGACGCGGCGAGCAAGCCCCCTTTGACGTCACCCTAACGCGGGATACCATTGAAATTCAATCGGTTAAATCAGAGGTGATTGATCAGGTTGGGTATGTGCGCGTGCGCCGCTTTAATGAAAACACCTTTACAGCCCTCAAATCCGCTTTGGACGCCATAGAAAAGAAAACCCCCGCTGTTTTGGGGTATATTTTGGATTTACGGAACAATCCAGGGGGTCCTCTGGATCAGGCTGTATCCGTCTCTGATGCCTTTTTAGAAGAAGGCGAGATTGTCTCCACCCGCGGTCGGGATCCCAAAGACATTCAACGCTTTTTTGCCAAAAAAGGCGATCTGACAAACGGCAAGCCCGTGGTGGTGTTGATTAACGAAGGCTCGGCTTCCGCTTCGGAAATCGTTGCAGGGGCGTTAAAAGATCAGGGCCGCGCCATTTTAATCGGCGAAAAATCCTTTGGAAAAGGATCCGTTCAATCCATCATGGCCATGCCTGGCCATGGCGCCATCCGTTTAACAACAGCGCTTTACTACACCCCCTCTGGCGTATCTATTCAGGCCACGGGCATCACCCCTGATATTATTGTCCCCATCGCGCGTTTAGAAACCCTGAATTACAAAGCCAACCGCGAATCTGATTTGATCGGTGCCATTAAAAATGGCCAAACACCCACCAAGGACCAAGAAACCCCTGAAAACAAAGACACCCCACAAAACAACACACCCAAAGAAGACCAAAATCCCAAAAACGACAATGACAACGGGAAAGACAAACCAGAGGCTTTCGCTGCGCCTGAAAAGCCAGCCGATGATTATCAGGTCTCTCGCGGTGTGGATCTGGTGAAGGCCTTGGCCCTATACAATCGCCAGAAAAAATAGGACATGCCCCGTGGCCGACATAACGCCGGACTCTGTAGAGAGGGCAGAGCGGATCGAATGGCTTTACGCCTTCATTGTGTGGGGCAGTGTTCTGGTATGGTGCCTTTTTCTTCTGTCCACGATGGATTCCAGAACCCTTCCTTATACCGCCATCATCACCATGGGATTGATTGGGTTTTGGCGCTATGCTTGGCTAAGCTTGCATGCCTTGCGGGCTGTAACCTATATTCGAGGGCATTTTCCCCTTTATCGTCAGGCTGCTGAAGCTTACAAAAACACTCTTTCTTTGTCTGATTACCCTTCGGTGGGATTCATTGTCCCCTCTTATAAATTGCCCCCTGCGACCTTTCAGCGGGTCTTTTCCTGCCTGTTGGCCGAAGCCCACCGGTACCCTGGCCCTGTTACAATCATAGCCGCCGTCACCACAGACGACGAAGCCTCTTGGATACAAGCGCAATTTTTGCCCTATGTTGTGAGCAAACCCACCTTAACGTGTGACATTTTTTTGCAAAACGGCACGGGAAAACGTCAGGCTATGGCTCAGGCACTATGGCGCCTGAAAGCCCATCCCCCTGTGGACCGTGTCATTTTAATGGATGGCGATACCGTTATTCACGAAGGAACGTTGCAAAAATTGGTCGGTTTTTTTGAAACCCAGCCTGATTTAGGGGCCGTTACCATCGACAACCGCCCCATTTGTCCGAAAACTTATCGACTGATGCAAGCTTGGCACAGCCTGCGGATGATTCAACGGCACTGGCTGATGGCTTCCATGAGTGTATCTCGGCGTCTTTTGGTTTTAACGGGTCGATTCTCCATGTTTCGGGGGCATCTGGCCTATGACGATGGATTTTTACAGGCCATCGCGTCGGATCATCTGGATCACTGGCGACATGGGCGTTTGCCTCTGCTAACGGGGGACGATAAATCCACTTGGTTTTATACGCTTAAACAGGGGTGGTCTATGCTGTATCTTCCCGATATTGCTTGTGACTCTCTTGAGGATCCTGTTTCCACCCATTTTCTGACCCATACCCGTCTTTTGATGACGCGGTGGTTTGGTAATATGATCCGCCACAGCAACCAAGCCCTAGCCTTGGGCCCCAAAAAAATCCCCTTTTTTGTGTGGTGGTGTTTGCTGGATCAAAGGATCTCGCCTTGGACAACCCTGATTGGCCCTACCGGCGTCTTTTTTTTGGCCCTTATTTACCACAGCGCTCTAATCCCTTTTTATTTGCTATGGGTCCTGATCAGTCGAACAGCATGGGCAGGCATCCTGTGTCTGATGAGGGGACCTTTTCACCCGTATTTTCCCGTCCTGCTGTTTTTCGGACAAGTCTATGGGGCGGTGATTAAAATTCACGCCACCTTTCGTCTTCATCGCCAACGATGGACACGCCAAGATTCCAGACAATCCCAAGAAACCAAAGAACAGCACGTGGTGGCCATCATTCTGGAATCAACGTCCTATGGGGCATTTGTTTTTGCTGTGGCGGTGGCTTCAAAATTTTTGATTATGCGGCTGTAGGCTTGATAAAAAAACCCTCTAAAGACACCTTTAATTCCAAAGGCAGGTCCACGGGCAAAGGAACGTGACCCAGAACCATGGCCATCAACTCAGGCTCAGGGGATTGCAAAAAAACCTCTAACGCAGGCAAAAGATCAGGGGGGAGGTGGGGCAAAACCTCCCTTCGCACACGATCCATAACGTGATCCAACTCTTTGGTGCCACGATAAATCAATTGATACGCGATTTTTTTCCTAAGAACATCCGGCGAGTTCATAATTTAAGCCACAGCCCGTTTTATCTGGGCATCCAAACGACCCAAACGAACATAAATGTCGTGGCTGCGTTTTAAAAGGATCCGCAGTCCGTCAGGCAAGGTTTCCGAAGCCTCTTCTTCCTGAAAGCGGCAAATGTCGTCATTGGTGATGGTAAATCCCATGGCGGTGGCGTCCTCGCCGCTCATCTCCCCTTTTTGCACGGCACGCTGGGCTAACAGCCAAGACATCATTTCCAAAAGACGTGATGTTAAACGGGTGGCATGATACGTCATAGCCAAACGATCCTGAACCCTCGCGTTCTGGCGCAAGCCTGGCAGGACGAATTTGATGTAATTTTTAGCCTCAGAGAGCAAGTCATGAACATCTTTGTATGTGTTATCCAAAAGAAAAGCGACAGCCATGAAAAGTCTCCTGATGGGGTTAGGGTTTCTTTAAGTATTCCCTATTAAATCATTTTTTAACTAAAATGTCAACACTTTTTTAACCTTTTGCTTTAGGGGGCGTTTTTTGTTCCTCTGAACGCCCAAAATCCCCAAAAAATCATAACACCAGAAAGGGCCATATTCATATCGGCCATACTCAAACCTGCCAACAAAAACGCTGGTTGATCACAGGGCGTCACGGTGGCTTGGCGGATCATCGCCTCCAGCTCTGCAATGCTATCAGCCCCTTGGGAAGAACTGGCGCAGGCTGGAAAGGTCCAAAGCCCTGCCTCAACCCCTGAATGATACCCCGCCAAAATCAGACTGGCCGCCCACAACCCTATTAAGGCCAAAAAGATTGTTGTGCTTTGCCCTTTGGATCCAAACCCTGCAACCAAGCCCACAAACAGAATCGCAAAATACGGCAGTCTCTGATAAAGACAAAGGGGGCAAGGCTTTAGGTTGAAACCATACTGAGCCACAAACACCACCAACAGGGCCGCCGCGGCCAAAATGACGCTGAAAGCCACGTAGAAAGAGGGGCGCAAAAAGTTCATAACACCCCATTATGCCACAACCAAATGCACGGGCCACAAAAATAAACGGCACGCCCCCCCTTGAAACCCTAAAAAATTTCCCCATATTCATTATCAAACGAACATACGTTTACGACGATTTCAAACAGGGAAACACTATGTCAAAAATTATTGGGATTGATTTGGGAACCACAAACTCTTGTGTGGCCTTTCGGGATGGCAACCAGACGGTTGTGATTGAAAATGCTGAGGGTGCCCGCACAACCCCCTCGATTGTGGCGTTTGCTAAGGGTGAACGCTTGGTCGGACAACCGGCCAAACGCCAAGCCGTCACCAACCACAAAAACACCATTTTTGCGGTTAAGCGTTTGATTGGTCGCCGCTTTGACGATCCCTTAACCCAAAAAGATCAGGGATTGGTCCCCTATAGCATTATCAAAGGCAACAATGGCGATGCTTGGGTTGAGGCCGAAGGGACCCCCTATTCCCCCAGCCAAATCAGTGCCTTTATTTTGCAAAAAATGAAAGACACCGCCGAGCGCTATTTGGGCGAAACCGTCACCCAAGCCGTGATTACCGTTCCTGCATATTTTAACGATGCCCAGCGCCAAGCCACACGGGATGCCGGTAAAATTGCCGGTCTGGATGTTTTGCGGATTATTAACGAGCCCACCGCCGCGGCTTTGGCCTATGGTCTGGATAAAAAATCCGGCGGTAAAATTGTTGTTTACGATTTGGGGGGCGGAACCTTTGACGTTTCCGTTCTGGAAATCGGAGATGGCGTTTTCGAAGTCAAGGCCACCAACGGGGATACCTTCTTGGGCGGTGAAGACTTTGACAACCGGATTATTGATTATCTGGCGGCAGAGTTTAAAAAAGACAACAGCATTGACTTAAAAGCGGATCCTTTGGCCCTGCAGCGCCTGAAAGAGGCAGCAGAAAAAGCCAAGATTGAACTGTCCAGCTCGGTGCAAACCGACGTAAACCTGCCCTTTATTACCGCAGACCAAACCGGACCCAAGCACCTGAATGTGCCCCTAAGCCGCGCCAAATTGGAATCCTTGGTAGAGGACCTTTTGCAGCGCACGATGGAGCCGTGCAAAGCTGCCCTTAAAGATGCCGATCTGAAACCCTCTGACATTGATGAGGTCATCTTGGTGGGGGGTATGACCCGCATGCCCAAGGTCCAAGAGTTGGTCAAAGCCTTTTTCGGCAAAGAACCCCACAAAGGCGTCAACCCTGATGAAGTGGTGGCCATCGGTGCCGCCATTCAAGGCGGTGTTCTGCGGGGTGATGTTAAGGATGTTCTGCTTTTGGACGTCACGCCCCTGTCTTTGGGCATTGAAACCTTGGGCGGCGTGTTTACGCGCCTGATTGAACGCAACACCACCATCCCCGCCAAGAAAGGCCAAGTCTTTTCCACCGCCGAAGATAACCAAAATGCGGTGACCATCCGTGTATTTCAGGGTGAGCGAGAAATGGCCGCTGACAATAAACTGCTGGGGCAGTTTGATCTGATGGGCATTCCCCCCGCCCCCCGCGGTATGCCCCAAATTGAGGTTACCTTTGACATTGACGCCAACGGGATTGTGAATGTTTCGGCCAAAGACAAAGCCACAAACAAAGAGCAGCAAATCCGCATCCAAGCCTCCGGCGGCCTGAGCGATGCTGATGTGGAAAAAATGATCAAAGATGCCGAAGCCAACGCCGAAGCCGACAAGAAAAAACGTGAACTGGTGGAACACCGCAACCAAGCGGAAACCCTGATTCAAACCGCCGAGAAAAACTTGGCCGAGTACGGATCCCACGTTTCAGAGGATGAGAAACAGGCAATTCAAACAGCCATAACCGACCTGAAAGCGGCGCGGGAAACCGACGATGTGTCTTTGATCACGGAAAAAACCAACACCTTGGCCCAAGCCACCATGAAATTGGGCGAGGCCATGTACAAGGCCCAGCAAGAGAATCCTTCTTCTGAGCAGCCCTCTGCCAACAACCCAAGCGAAAACATCGTTGATGCTGATTTCGAAGAGGTCAATGAAAACGATAAAAAATCCGCCTAAAGACCGAGGGGGTCACAAGGCCCCCTTTTTTTTTAGACCCTTTGTTCATTTATCCCGTTTGTTGCGGCACGTTTCGCCTCAGAGCCTTTTGGGGCGCTCTTTTTTAATTATGGCCATGCCTATCCTTTTGGCACAGGCCGCCACCAGCTATGTTTTTTTCAACCACCATTGGGATACGCTTGAGCGACGCCTCGCCATAACCTTAGCCAATGAAATGGTCATGCTGATTCAGGCCGAGGCCAAAGCCTATCCCCACGTTCCCGATATGGCCGCCGCTTTGGATATTAACTTCACGCGCAGCACCCCTGCCTCAGGAACCGATACCCGACACAGTGTTTTGGGATGGCTAACCTCTCTGTTTGATCAAGAAGGCATGCTGCGGCGTGAACTGGAAAGCCGCCTTCCCTATCCCCTGACCGTCGAAACCAGCAACAACTGGGTCAGGGTTACCGTATTTTTACCTCACCATCAAATCACCCTCAGCACCACACCCAAAAAAATCTTTTCCAGTACGGTTTTTGTTTACGTCATCTGGTCCGTTGGTTTGTGCATCCTGCTGGTTTTGGTGGCGTGGGGGTTCATGCGCAATCAAATGCACCCCATACGCGACTTGGCCATGGCCGCAGAGGCCTTTGGTCAAGAGGGAATCCCCAAACGCTTAAAACCCCGCGGGGCACTAGAAGTCCGCAAAGCCACCCGCGCGTTCAATACCATGCAGGACAATATCCTGAAAAACGTGGCCGAGCGCACAGAAATGCTGGCCGGCATTTCCCATGATCTTCGCACCCCCTTAACCCGCCTGCGCCTTGCGCTGGAAATGACGCCCCAAGACATTAAACAGGATATACTGCCCGATGTTCTGGAAATGCAGGCCATGGTGGATTCCTATCTGGCGTTTGCGCGGGATGATCAGGGGGAAGATTGGCAATGTGTGGCGCTAGATTCTTTTTTAGACGCCTTGGCCGCCTCTTTTGATCCCGAAACCCTAAAAATTTTGCCAATCCATCCTGTCAACGTCCGCGCAAAACCCCTGTTGTTGCGGCGATGTTTGGTGAATCTGATCAACAACGCCCTGACCTATGGCACCCTGTGTACCCTCAGCGTTCAGGACCATAAAGGGTATGTGGACATAACCGTTGCCGATAATGGTCCCGGCCTGACCCCAGACTCTTTTGAAAGGGCCAAAACCCCCTTTGTGCGTTTAGAAGATGAACGTCCCGTTGGGGCAGGTCACGTGGGTCTGGGCTTGTCCATTGCCGAGGACATTGCCAAACGGCATGGACATCCTTTGCGTTTGGACACAGAGAACACCAAGGGCGCAAAAATCACACTCCGGCTTTCCCCATGGTGATTCGCCAAGAAACGATGGATGATTGGCCCGCCCTTTGGGGTTTACACCAAAAAACCCGCCTTTCCCCCTTTCATCAATCCGACTTTGGGGACTGGCTGAATCACCACACCACTTGGATTGCCGTGTGCGAGGGACAGCTTGCCGGCTTTTTGGTCATCCAAGACACCCTAGATCATCAGGATGTGCTGCTTTTGGCTGTGGATCCCTTGTATCGTCGCCAAGGGGTGGCACGCAGCCTGATACAAAGCCTTTGCCCCCTTAAAAAACCCCTGTTTGTTGAGGTTGAAGATACAAACACCGCTGCCCTGAACCTGTACCAAACCTTGGGCTTTCAACCCATTGGGCGGCGGCACCATTATTATGGTGCGGGCCGCCATGCCTTGGTCATGCGCTTGGCATGAATGGCCCTACCCCTCCGATCACAACAAATCAGAATACTTTGCCACGATTTTTTCCGTCACAGCCTTAGGGGTTAAGCCAAAGTGGTCATAAACATCCGCAGCGGGGGCAGACATACCGAACGTGTCAATGCCAAAAATCATGCCCTTTTCCCCCACCAAGCGATACCACGACAGGGACGATGCGGCCTCGATGGCCACGATGGGGCGGTCTTTGGGGAAGAGAGCCTCTCGATACGATTCACTTTGCGCCCAGAACAATTCCTGACAGGGCATGGAAACAACGGTTGCCCCTAGCCCATGCTGGGCCAGCGCCTGCTGAATATCCACGGCCAAAGAAACCTCGGATCCTGTGGCCACCAAGGTGATTTTGGGGGCCAACGTGCCCTCGGAAAGGAGATAGGCCCCCCGCGCACTGGCGTTGATGGCAATATCCGCCTCAGGGTTTCTCAGGGTGGGTAAATCTTGACGGCTGAGGGCCAAAACGCTGGGGGTGTGACGGTTTTTCAGGGCAAGTTCCCAGCATTCTAACGTTTCCACCGCATCCGCAGGACGAAAATTATGAACATTGGGAATGGCACGTAGGGCGGCAAGATGCTCTATGGGCTGGTGCGTGGGGCCATCTTCCCCCAGACCAATGGAATCATGGGTCAAAACATAAATAACCCCTTGTTCCATCAGGGCCGATAAACGCAGGGCTGGACGCAAATAATCGCTAAACACCAAAAACGTCCCGCCGTAGGGAACAAACCCCCCGTACAAAGAAAGGCCGTTCATAATGGCCCCCATGGCGTGTTCCCGAATGCCATAATGGATATAACGACCTTGGGGATGATTTGATGTGAACGCGTGTTGACTTTTGGCGCGGGTGTTGTTGGATCCGGTCAAATCGGCAGATCCCCCGACCAACGCCGGCATCAAAGGGGCCAACTGGTCCAAAACCAACCCCGAGGCTTTCCGTGTGGCCATGGTGGGGCGATCCGTGAACCATTGTTTTTTATAGGACAAAAGGGTCTCTTGGGCATTCTTAGGAAAATCGGCGTTCATCCGGTTTTTCTGTTGGGGGGGAAGCGCCCCCCATTGTTGTTCCCACGCCAACCGCGCAGATTGTCCCCGCACGCCCAAATTGCGCCATGCCGTCAAAACATCATCAGGAATCACAAACGGATCATAGGGCCAAGACAGGTTTTGCCGCATCTGGGCAATTTCCTCTTTCCCCAAAGGGGATCCGTGGGTGGCGGCGGTCCCTGCCTTGGTGGGGGACCCCCAGCCAATGGTGGTGCGACAGGCGATAAACGTGGGTTTATCGGACAACAAAGCCTGATCCAGCGCCGCCCGTATGGCGGCGGGATCATGACCATCTACGGCCAGCGTGTGCCAGCCGCAGGCCCGAAAACGATCAATATGATTATCCGAACAACTCAGATCCGTATCCCCATCAATGGAAATATGATTATCATCAAACAAAACCGTGAGTTTGCTCAGACCCAAGTGCCCCGCAAGGGAAAGGGCTTCCTGACCCACGCCCTCCATCAAACATCCATCACCCGCCACCACAAAGGTTCGGTGGGAAATGATGTCTTGACCCAGTTCCGCACGCATCATCTGCTCCGCGATGGCCATGCCCACAGCGTTTCCTAAACCTTGGCCCAAGGGGCCCGTGGTGGTTTCAATACCAAAGCCCAAATCATGTTCAGGGTGCCCTGGGGTTTTGCTGCCCCGCTGGCGAAAAGCTTTCAGTTGATCCAATGTGGCCTCTGGATACCCCAGCAAATACGCCAAGCTATAAAGGGCCGCTGACCCATGTCCAGCCGATAAAATAAACCGGTCCCGATTGGCCCACGTGGGACAAGAGGCATCAAAAGATAAGTATTCCGAGAACAAAACCGTCAAAACATCCGCCATGCCCAGCGGCATGCCAGGATGGCCCGAGGCAGCCTTTTCCACCATATCAACACTCAAAAACCGTAACGCAGTGGCCAAAGAAAGAGTCATAAAAATCTCAAAAATCGGGTTGTTGTTTTCGCTTGTTCAAGTGCCTTGCGAAGAGGAAAAAAGTCCCTTATGAATGAAGGTCTGAAACGTGCCACACCATACAGAAACACACAGTTTTCGTCAATGACCACCGCCATCGCCTTTGAATCCGATGTTGAATTGCCCAAAACTGAGGCGGCCCTCGAACGCGCCCATTTGGCCATTCGGGAATTGCAGAGGACGCTGGCAGAACGTTTGTTGGCCGAACAGGAATCCTATCTGGCCCTAGAGCGCGAATGTCAAACCCTGAAAACGGAACGTGACGCCTTGGCGATACGCTTGGCCCAAACGGAAAATGTTGCCCCCCCGCCCAATCCCTCAACGTCAACACAATCCGCCTTGGATCCAACATGGCGTGCAGAGGTGGATCAGGCCTTGGCCCTCGTGGATCAGGCGCTCAATCTTTTGGCCCCCGATTCCAAAAATGAGGCCCCCCAATGACCCAAATCGTTGATGTTGAAGTGATCATCCACGGCAAGCCCTATACCCTGTCATGCCAACGGGGACAAGAAGGGCATTTACGAAAACTGGCCGAGGCGGCCGATGAACGCGTCAATAAAATTTGGCGACAAGTGGGCAAAAAAATGGTCCTTTCGGAAACCAAACTTTTGGTCATGACATTATTAATGATCACGGATGAATTGTTTGATGCCAAATCAGGGACCCATCCCAAAGAGACCACCCCCCTAAATGCCGCAGCCACCCCCAACACACGGGACACAAGGGATGAGGATGAGCATTACGAACAAAAAGTTCAGGCCATCACCGATAAAATTACCCTGATCTGCAACAAATTGGCGGTGTCTTCTAACTAGCCGTGCCTGATGCGGGGTTTAAGAAGACTTTTAAGAAATCATCTTGGGAAAGGGTCTCCGTTTCTGTGCTGCCCAAACGGCGCAGGGTTACGGTGCCCTCTTCCGCTTCTTTCGCGCCGATGATGGCGAGTATGGGAATTTTTTTCAGGGAATGCTCCCGAATTTTATAGGACACTTTTTCGCTGCGGGTATCCAGAACGCCCCGCACCCCTGCACCCTTCAGCGTTTCATAAACAGCCAGAGCCGCCGCATCTTGGGCGCTGGTGATGGTGAGCACCGCAACCTGCGTGGGGGCCAGCCACAGGGGCAAATGCCCTGCGGTGTTTTCCAGCAGGATCCCGATGAAGCGCTCTAAACTTCCCAAAATAGCACGGTGTAACATAACGGGATGAACCTTTTCCCCCGAAGGATCCACATAATGGGCGCCCAAGCGTTCGGGCAAAATGAAATCACATTGCAACGTTCCGCACTGCCAATCCCGCCCGATGGCATCGCGCAACACAAACTCCAATTTGGGCCCATAAAACGCCCCCTCACCCGGGTTTAGGGTAAAATCAAGGCCCGAGGCCAGCGCGGCTTCTTTCAACGCCTTTTCCGCCCGATCCCACGTGTCATCACTGCCGGCGCGTTTTTCGGGGCGGTCAGAAAATTTTATGCGAACATCGTGAAAACCAAAATCAGCGTAAACCTCTTTCAGCAGGGCGCAAAAGGCCACCGCTTCTGCGTTAATTTGATCCGGCGTGCAAAAAATGTGGGCATCATCCTGATGAAAGGTCCGAAGGCGCAGCAACCCGTGCAAAGACCCCGAGGATTCATTGCGATGCAGGGTATTAAATTCCGTCAGCCGCAGCGGCAAATCGCGGTAACTTTTGATGCCCTGTTTAAAAATTTGAACATGCCCTGGGCAGTTCATGGGCTTGATGGCAAAGGTTTTTTCGTCTTCGCCGTGTTGACACACAAACATATTGTCACGGAATTTATCCCAGTGACCCGACTGTTCCCACAGGGTTTTATCCACCAGAATGGGGGTATTCACCTCTTGATAGCCGTGCTGCTGCATTTTTTTCAAAATATAACGCACAACCCCTTGATAAACCGTCCATCCCGCGGGGTGCCAGAAAATGCTGCCGGGGGCTTCTTCCTGAAAATGAAACAATTCCATGGCGCGGCCCAGTTTTCGATGGTCGCGTTTCTCGGCTTCCTCCAGCATGGTTAAATAACCATTCAGGTCCTCTTTGCTGGCCCATGCGGTGCCGTAAATCCTTTGCAGCATGGGGTTTTTGGCATCGCCGCGCCAGTAAGCCCCCGCCACCCGCTGCAACTTAAAGGCCATGCCCACGTGACCCGTTGTGGGAAAATGGGGCCCGCGACACAAATCAACAAAATCACCTTGACGGTAAAGCGTGATGATCTCGTTTTCGGGCAAATCACGGATGATTTCTGCCTTAAAATGCTCCCCCATCCCCTCAAAAAACGACATGGCTTTATTGCGTTCCCAGACTTCTCGCACAAGGGGAATTTTAGCCTCGATAATCTGGCGCATTTTGGCCTCGATGGCGGCCAGATCCTCTTCGCGGAAAGGCTGCGACGTATGAAAATCATAGTAAAACCCATTCTCGATAGAGGGACCAATGGTCACCTGAACATCGGGATACAGGGCCTTGACCGCCTGCGCCATAATGTGGGCAGCGTCGTGACGCAGCGTGTCTAATGCCGCGGGATCATCAGCACTCAGAAGACTCACCCGCGCATCCTGCGTAATGGTGTGGGAAAGATCGTAAAGCGTATCATTCAGGGACAACAGAACCGCCCGCTTGGCGAGGCTCTTGCTGATGGCATTGGCCAGCTCAACACCTGTTAAGGGCGCATCATAGGTGCGCTGGGAAGCATCGGGAAACGTCAGGGTTATGGGCATAACAGGCAAAAAAAGTGTGAAAAAATCTTTTTACCAGAGGATGGGCGAAGACGGTAGAGAAATGTTCCAAGGGCTAGATCAATTTAGACTGAACAAATCACTTTCCACCGCTTATATGGAGAGTGCCTTCTTCTATGGGAGGAAGCGATAACTTTTTTAACAGCCTCCAATGTGCGGAAAGCATTTTGCAAAATGTGAGCTTGTTATAACGGAAGCCGGAATTATCTGTATGTTTTTGAACAATTTTTGCCAAAGCGGCATTATGACAGTGTGCAGCATAGGGAAAAAGATGATGGGCCGCATGAGAATTCGCTCCACCTGTAAGAACAACAAAAAACTTGTTACTCGGGCTCCAATCAACAGAAGATGCCAATTGGTGTTCAGCCCAATCGCTTTGAATTCTGTTATTGCTATCAGGCTCAGCAAATTCACAAACATCTGTTATATGACTGCCAACGTTAACCAAAACAAAAAGAAACGATGATGCAGATGTAATAATAATATAACCAATTGCCCATTCCCATGGTCCTATTGGCATGATCAAAATCGGCATCACAATAAAACCGATAACATGGATAATTTTACACCCGTAAAAAGAACACAACATTTGAAATGTTCCAAATTCTTCTGGTTTTTCTTTTTTATATTTTTCAAAAAATATAAAATCTTCCCACCAAGTAACCGTCTGTAAGACCAAACCATACAAAAAGGGGGCAAAGTATGGTTGATAACGATAAATGGGTCTCCATGGATTAAGAGGCGATAATCTGATGAATGCGCTTGAATCCGCATCAACATCAGACCCTTTGACATTAGGAAAAGGGTGATGCTTTTGCAAATGCCTATATTTCCAAAGATGGCCATTCACGCCAATCAGTGCGAAACCAATGTATAGGAACACGCTGTTTACAAACTTATTCTTACTTATAGAGCCATGGGCAGCATCATGACAAAAAGCTGCAATAACTGTGTAAATTGATGCTCCTACCAAAACACATAATAAGAGGCTCAATGGCTGTACAGGCACTATGAACAAAGCAATGCATAATAGCACGAAGACACATAGAAAAAACAAAGACCAAATCCATTGGCCAATCGACGCGTAACGATCCCTTGACCGAGCTCTAAGATAATCCTTACCATCAAAGAGAATTTCTTTAGACGACGCCTTTAAAGGGAGAAAAAACATGTTTTAATGCTTAAATTATGAGTTTGTTGCTCACCTTGGCGGTTTTTAAAGATGCTCCTCTTTCATAATAAACTTAACACAGCAAGCCTTAACTTTCTATAAAGTTGTTATAAGTCACCCCTTGAACATCCAAAAAATATAAACTCATTAAGTCTGATTTGTCTGAGGTGTTAATGAACTTATAACTGGCACATCCCCCCCTTGCACCTCTCCCCTACAGCGCTTATATAAAGGCCTGAACGTAGAGAAAGTTTTTGGACCCTATGGCCGATTATTATCAACTTTTGGGTGTTGACCGCAATGCCAGTGCAGAGGACATTAAAAAGGCCTTTCGCAAACTGGCCATGAAATACCATCCCGATAAAAATCCAGGGGATGCCAAGGCAGAGGAAACATTCAAAGAGATCAACCAAGCCTATGAGGTCCTAAGCAACGCTGAAAAGCGTAAAACCTATGATCAATACGGCCATGACAATTATCAACGGGCCCAATCCGGCGGGGGGGGCGGGCCTGGGGGCTTTGATTTTTCTTCGGGATTTTCCGATATTTTTGATGAGGTTTTCAATGACTTCATGGGCGGCGGGCGCAAACGTCGCGGCGGGGGGTCTGTGCAGCAACCGGGCTCGGACCTGCGCTATAATTTGGATATTACGTTAGAGGAAGCCTTTAAGGGCAAAAAAACCACCATTAAATTTTCATCCCAGATGGCCTGCGAATCCTGCCAAGGAACCGGCGCCGCGGAGGGGTCGTCCCAAGTCACCTGTCCTGGGTGTCAGGGGGCGGGACGCATACGCTCTCAGCAGGGCTTTTTTGCCTTCGAGCGGACCTGTCCCCAATGTCAAGGGGCTGGGGTGATCATCGAAAAGCCCTGTCGTCCATGCCAAGGTCAAGGCCGCGTGAACAAACAGCGCACTTTAGAGGTCACCATCCCCGTCGGGGTTGAGGACGGAACCCGCATCCGTTTGGCCGGTGAGGGAGAATCCGGACTGCGCGGCGGGGGTTCTGGGGATTTGTATATTTTTCTTTCCATCAAACCCCATACGTTTTTTGAACGTCAGGCCGAACATTTGTTTTGCCATGCCACCATTCCCATGGTCACAGCCACGCTGGGGGGGATCATCGAAATTCCGGGGATCGAGGGCAAACGCCTGAAAGTGCCCATACCCGAAGGCACCCAAGCAGGCCAGAAAATCCGCCTGAAAGGACAGGGCATGCCCAAATTGCGATCCACCCTGCGGGGTGATCTTTATATTGATGTCACCGTGGAAACCCCCGTGAACCTGACAGAGCGTCAAAAAGACCTGCTGAAGGAATTTTCCGGCATCGGCAACAAAACCAGCCCAAAATCCGAAGGGTTTTTTGATAAAATCAAGGGCCTGTGGGATGATTTAACGGAATAACCCCCAAAATCCCATCTTTAGGAACGCCCCAAAATGTCACAACGCAAAAAAATCGCCATCATTGGGACAGGCATTTCTGGTTTGGGCGCGGCCTCTTTGCTGCACCCCCATCACGACATTACGGTTTATGAAAAAAATGACTATATCGGGGGCCACAGCCGCACAGTGGATGTGGTCACGCCCGAGGGGCAAATTCCCGTGGATACGGGATTTATTGTGTTTAATCATAAAAATTATCCCCTGTTGACCCGTTTGTTTGATGCCCTGCGGGTGCCCGTGATCAAAAGCAATATGTCCTTTGCCGCCAGCATTAACCAAGGATGGCTGGAATATGGTACCCAGTCGGTGGGCAGTGTTTTTGCCCAAAAACGCAACCTGCTGCGCCCGTCGTTTTGGCGGATGGTGGCCAACGTCTTTCAGTTTAACGCCCGCGCCCTAACCTATGCCAACAAAGATCCTGCAGTCACCCTGAAAGACTGTTTGGATGATCTGGGCATGGGGCCATGGTTTCGCGATTACTTCTTGCTGGCCATGGGCGGGGCGATTTGGAGTACCCCTTTATCAGACATGATGAATTTTCCCGCCCAAACCTTTGTGCGTTTTTTTGAAAATCATGGCCTGCTGAGCCTAAATGACCAGCCGCAATGGTACACCGTCCAAGGCGGCAGCCGCGTCTATGTGGCCCTGCTGACAGAGCCCTTTAAGGACCGCATCCGCCTTTCCAGCGGGGTTACACGATTATGGCGCGAGGCCGAAGGGGTCATGGTTCAGGACGTTTCCGGAGAGCAACACCTTTATGACGAAGCCGTTTTGGCCTGTCATGCCGATCAGGCGCTGGCCATAATGGGGGATGCCAACGCCAAGGAACAAGAGATTCTGGGGGCCTTTTCGTATCAACCCAACCATGCGGTTCTGCACAGCGATGTTGGATTTATGCCCAGGCGTCGGGCGGCGTGGGCCAGCTGGGTGTACCTTTCCGAAGCCAGAAAGGATCAATCCCCTGCTGTTTCCCTGAGTTACTGGATGAACAATCTGCAATCCCTGCCCACACCAACCCCCCTGATGGTGACATTGAATCCGGGGAAGCCACCCGCAGAGGTTTTGGTTCATAATGCCTATACCTTTGAACATCCTGTGTTTCATGCAAACGCCATTAAAAATCAAAGCCGCATCGGCACGCTGCAGGGTCACAACCGCCTGTGGTTTTGTGGGGCTTATCAACGGTATGGCTTTCACGAAGACGGTCTGGCCAGTGCGGTGGCCGTCGCGCAAATCATGGGAATCGACCCACCATGGTAAAGGGCCCCCAGATTTACACCGCCCGCGTGATGCACAGACGCCTGTTTCCCAAAGACAATACATTTTCCTACGGTGTGTATTACATGGCCCTGCCCTTGCCGGCAGAGAAAATTTCCAGCGTTTGGGGAACCTTTGATCCCCATGATGTGGGTTACCGCGATGGTCGCGATCCTTTGGGATGGGTTAGGGATATTCTCAGCGCCCAAGGCCTTTCCGAACACGTACACACCATAATCCTGCTCACCATGCCCAAGGTTTTTGGGTATGTGTTTAACCCTGTTAGTTTTTATTTATGCCTCGATACCCAAAACGCGCTGCGAGCGGTTGTGTGCGAGGTTCATAATACCTTCGGGGAACAACACAGTTATTTATGTTTCAATGCCAACCATCATCCGCTGGATTCTGAAACATGGATCTGTGGCCAAAAGGTGTTTCATGTCTCCCCCTTTTTGGAAAGAAACGGCACCTATCGCTTTCGGTTCGACTGGCAAGAGGATCGTTTGGGCGTCTGGATTGATTACTATGACGAAAACGACAACAAACAACTGATCACGGCCCTTTGGGGAACGTTTTCACCGCTGACCAAAAAAAACTGGCGCTTGGCGTTTTGGCGCCACCCCCTCGTCACCCTAAAAGCCATTGTTTTGATTCATAGACAGGCCCTGCGTTTGGCCCTGTATGGCATACGCTATAAACCCAAGCCCCCCCAACGACCAGACACTGTGAGTGTCTGTGAAGGACAAAAAACGGATGTTTGATCCGTTTTTATCCCTTCATCCGTGATGTTATTTTTAAGGAGAGGCCATAGGGTAAGGCCCGAAGAAATTTAAGAAAAAACGTAAACCTTTTGGGAAAATGGATTTCAAACCGTTTGGATAACAGGCCATCGGCAATGGCGAGGGCCGCTTGGTCTGGCTCGATGATCATAGGCATGGAAAAATCATTCTTATCCGTTAAGGGGGTGCGGACGAATCCGGGGCTGATGAGTTTGACATCACAATGATGGCCCTCTTCAGCATGCAGGCTTTCGGCCAGATTGATGATGGCGGCCTTGGTTGCGCTATAGGGCTGGCCCTCTGGCAGTCCCATGTATCCCGCCACACTGCCGCATAGGGCGATTTGTCCGTGACTTTCGCGCAAAAAAGGAAGAACAGCCTGAATCAGATAAAACGCCCCCATCAGGTTTGTGGTGACAATTTGATGGGTCAGGGGGATGTCGAGGGCGCTGAGTCGCATGGGGTCATAGCCCGCGGCCATAAAAATCACCCGATCCATGGACCCCATGGTTGTTTTGATCTCATGGGCCACCGTTTGGGTGGCCGCAGGGTCCGAGATATCCAAAGGAAACACACGGTGGCGATCGGGCCCCAAAGAGGCACAAAGATCCTGCAAAGCCTCAACCCGCCTGCCCGACAGGGCCAATCTGGCCCCCCTTTGCGATAAAACCTTGGCTAGGGCGGCCCCGATGCCACTGCTGGCCCCCACCAACCAGACAACTTGGCCCTGATAGGTGTTTACGGTCATGGGTTTTGCTTTTGCATGAACAACGTCAGTTCCGCCACCGTAAAGCCAAATTTTTTCAAATAGGATCGATTCACAACCACACCATCGTTCATGGCCCACATCCAATCATCAAACCGAATGCGATACGTGCTGCCGTCCACATCCAGATCCATCACATAATTCCAGCGCACGGCACTGCCCAAGGTTTCCCCTTTGGCGGTGCCCAAAATGTCCGACGCGGTGCCCTCATACTGGCCGTCCGCGATTTTTTTAATGTGCCAAATGCGCTGTTGTGTTTTTTGGGTATCATAATACACAAAATTCTCGGTCAGGGTGCCTTCGTCCCCTTCCCATTTTCCAACCATGGTGACATCAAAACGGCTGACCACGCGGCCGCGCCAGTCTTGGATAATGCCCCAGCCCTTGATGGGGCCGTTAAAATAGGTTTTGATATCAGCTTGGGGCTTGGTGTCTTTATAAGCATCCATAGAATGTCCTGCGCATCCACCAAACATAACCAAAATCCCCATCAGGCTTAATAATTTTGTGACTCTCATGCTGTCCTCTTAGACGTTCTGATAAAAAAACCATACAGAAACCCTGCTGCAATCAGCTTTAAAAGACAAGGAATAAACGCATAGCCTAGGGACAGGGCCCCGAGAGCCTCAGGGGTATTGACCGCTTGGGGTTTAAAGCCCGCGGCATCCAGCAGCGGCAGGGCCACGACAGAGGCCAAGGCCAAACTGGCCTTTGTCATAAAGGCCAAACAGGCATAATGAATCCCTGAAAACCGATGGTTTTGATAATGATGAATGTCATCGGATAACAACGAAGGAGGCAACGTCAAATCCGCCCCCAGCGCCATCCCCGAAACCACACAAACCATGGCATAGGGCCACACATCCCCCGCCCCCAAGAAAAACGCCCCCACAAACCCCAAAACCGCCAGAATTTTTGAAAAAAACCACGCCCGATGTTTTCCATGGCGCACACTGATTTTTTTCCACAGCGGCATGCCCAAAGCGCCGGATAAAAAATACAGCAGCAGAAACGGCCCCGTTAGGTCCTCTGCCCCCAAAAGATCCCGCACATAAAAAATCACCAACACGGCGGGAATGCTGGAAGCGAGCATGCTAACCCCATACACAAAAAACAACCGCAGACTGGCCACGGGCAACGCGCGTAGCCCAAGGAAGATCGATCCATGCTCAGGGGTATCTTTGGTCTGTTGTTCGGTTTGCTGCCTTGCGCGGCGCAGGGTCGGCGCAACGGTTAAAAAGGCCCAAACCCCAAGGAGCATCAAAAGAACCAAAATACCAGAATACCACAAAAAGACAGTGTCTTTGGGAACCGTCTTTGACAAAAGAGAGGGCAGCGACACCGCAATCACCAAACCGATCAGGCCAAAGGCCTCTCGCGCCCCCGCAATACGGGTTTGATCGTTGGGATCACGGGTCCACAGCGTGGCCTGCGCCCCCAAAGTAATCCCCAAAAGGCTATGGGCCGTCACCGCACAAAAGGTACACAGAAAAAACCAGACAGGGGCCGAAATAAGGACAACATTAAAAAGCCCCGCCAAAGCAAGACACAAGACAATTCCCCCAATGATCATAAACAGGCTAAAATGCCCCTGCTGGCGATCAATCAACCACCCCATTAGGGGATCCTGAACGGCATCCACCAACCGAATGGATAGCAGCAACGCCCCCAGAAGAGTCAAGGAAACACCGTGCTGCGTGGCATAAAAATCAGGGGCCAAGACATACAAGGGGAAGCCCGCAAAGGCCATGGGCAAAGCCATCAATCCATAAAGCCAAAGGGATTTTGGCGTCACCGCCATGGACGACATCACAACCCCAACAGAGCTTGACGCAAATCAGGCTCTGACGTGGTTTCAGCCAACCAAATCCCAAAAAACTGTTGGGCAAAGGCCCTGCCTGCGATGGTGCCGATGGGGGTTTCTCCATCGTAAAAAGCGGTTCCCTGTTCGGGGTTGTACACAGCGGAAAGCACAGACCCTTTTTTGACGTCAGGAAAAATGGCCTGCATTTGCTTTTGCCACTCGGCCAGTGTGGCGACTTCGTTAAATCCCTGTTTTTTTATTTCTTCGATGGATCTCTGGGCAATATCTGCACCTTTTAAATCGCGGTAATATTCTAGGGACAAAGCAAACGGCCCCTTCGGATCCCACTGACCTTGCGGGGCATAAAGGGTGGCCTGATACACATCCCAAAATACGAACGAAAGAATCCCTTGACCGACCGTTTTCCCCTGAGGGACGCGCTGTTGGATAAAAGAGGAGGCCGAGGCCACCAAAGACCCCATCATCAAAAACAAGAGCAAAAGTCCAAAAAACCTAAGCATGACGCAATTCCCATTGCACAACATCGGTGCGGCCATTGCGAAACGCCGCAATACAGCATGTCAAATAAAACCGCCACAGGCGAATGAATTTATCATCAAAACCCATGGCCTTGATCTCTTTAATTTTATTTTCAAAATTCGTTAGCCAGTGGTTTAACGTCACAGCGTAATCTTGGCCAAACGAAAAGGCATCGGTGATTTTCAAGCCTGCTTTTTCTGTTTCTTCATGAAAGCGACGCGGCGAAGGCAACATGCCGCCAGGAAAAATAAAGGTCCGAATGGCATCCCCCCCCTGACGATAACGATGAAAAAAAGCATCCGCAACGGTGATGCTTTGAATCACCGCTTTTCCTTTTTCTGCCAGCAACTCTTTGATTTTTGAAAAATAAACCGGCCAAAAGGCTTCGCCCACGGCCTCGAACATTTCAATAGAAACAATATGTTGATAACGGTCTTTTTGGTGCCTGTAATCCTCTAGGGCGATATGGGCATTGTTTCCCACCCGCTGACGGGCAAACGCTTGTTGGGCGGGGGAAAGCGTCAGGCCCTTAATGGCGTAATCCCCCCGTGTCAGGGCGCGTTCCACAAATCCCCCCCATCCGCAGCCAATTTCCAGAACACTGCCCGACGGGTCCAAACGATCCAGAATACGGTCATATTTATTGGTTTGGGCCTGCTCTAAGGATTCGTCTTGGTGCCGAAACAGTGCCGAAGAATAGGTCATGCTGGGATCCAGCCACAGGGCATAAAAATCATTGCCCAAATCATAATGGGCCTGAATGTTTTTGGCACTGCCGCGCAGCGTGTTGCGATTCAGCAAATACCCCATGCGGGATGCCAGACGTCCCCAGATGTTGCCAAAGATATAACGGGCTAGGGCATCTTGGTTTTGCAATCCAAACAGGAAAAAAGCGCTGGTGTCCGGCGAATCCCATCGTCCATCGCGATAGGTTTCCGCCAGCCCTATATCCCCCCGCTGGATCATACAGCGGGCCACATTCCAGTCATGCAGCACAAGATGCGCCTGCGACCCCGATTGCTTCCCCTGAAAATCGTGGCGTTGACCATCGGGGGTTTCCACCGTGATGGCCCCATAATCAATACGGCTGAGGGCACGTAGAAAGGATTGTGTGATATAGCGATCGAGCATCATAAAGGTATGACAGTTTAAAAGAGGTTTGAGAATCTTTCGCTATTTTTTATAGCATTTTTTTAAAAAGGAAAACCGGCAAAATATCATCTTCATCCCCCCCATCCCCGCACCAATTTCACCTTATAGGGCCATTGCAAAACAATCGTCTGGTTTTTCCCCACAACGCGAAAAAAGAGGGTTGTTTTTCCCCGTTGCAGGTCCTGAGCAGCCTGATGCCAGCGGGATAAATCCTCGGTCCGGTTGATGGTGATGGTCATTTCCTCATGGTGGGACAGGGTCCGCTCCTCTAAACTGGCCACATCCCGAACAATCATACGATAACCGTTATCATCATGGCTAAGGGTGGCGCGGATGAGCAGGGGCGCCCCCTCTTCAATCAAAGGCCGCGCCGCGTCAAGAGCCTCTGAAAAACACGTCACCTCAAAAGATCCCGTCCAGTCCGAAGCCTGTAAAAACGCATACCGATTGCCCTTGGCCGAGCGTTTTTCTTTTTTTGCCGTAATCACCGCCGCCAACGTCAATTCACGATCACCGCCCGCCGCAACCAAATCTGCAATCTGGGCCGCCGTGGTGATGTTCAGCTTATCGGCAAAGGACGCGTAACGATCCAAGGGATGCCCCGAAACATAACACCCTAGGGCTTGGTATTCATGCTGCAACAGATCCGCCTGCCGCCACCGCGGGCCGGATTGATCCAATTTGGGGGTGGCCACGGGCAAATCCAAGCCCCCCAGCAGCGTCATTTGGGCCCCTTCCCTGCCCTGATCTTGGGCATAATCAATCAGCAACGGCACATTATGATACAAAATATCCCGCGCAATCCCAAAACCATCCAATGCCCCCGAAGCCACAAGATTTTCAAGAAAGCGTTTGTTGATCTGCCCTGTCATGCGCTTTAAAAAGTCAAAAATTGTTTTGAACGGCCCTTGTTCTTCACGGTTTTTGACCACAAAGGCCGCGAATCCCTCTCCTACGCCCTTAATAGCGGCCAAGGCGTAACGGATACGGGTGGACAGAGCTTGGCTCTCTCCTGCCTCCACCTGAAACAGCACCCCAGAATGCTGAACATCCGGCGGCAGAATGGTTAAGCCAGAGGCCACAACGTCCTGCTTAAACAGGGCTAATTTATCGGTGTTGCTGAGTTCATAACTCATGGTGGCCGCCATGAAAATGGCGGGGTAATGGGCTTTCATCCAGGCCGTCTGATAGGCAATGAGGGCATACGCCGCCGCATGGGATTTGTTGAACCCATACCCTGCAAACTTGGCCATTTGATGAAAAACCTCCGCCGCCTTGGCTTCGGACACGCCTTTGGTTTTGGCGCCCTCAACAAAGCGGGCGCATTGCTGATCCATTTCGGATTTGATTTTTTTCCCCATGGCGCGACGAAGCAGATCCGCTTCTCCTAAGCTATATCCCCCCATAGCTTGGGCAATTTGCATGACCTGTTCCTGATAGATCATAACGCCAAAGGTTTCTTTTAAAATGGGCTCGCACAGGGGATGCAAATAATCGGGGTTTTCCCGCCCATGTTTACAGGCCACATAACGGGGGATGTTGTCCATGGGACCCGGACGATACAGGGAAACAAGGGCGATGATTTCCTCAAAACGATCCGTCTCCATGGTTTTTAAAACCTCGCGCATGCCCGCACTTTCCAGCTGGAACAGGCCCATGGTTTGACCGGTGGCCAACAATTCAAACGTTTTGACATCATTCAGGGGCAGGGCGTTCAGGTCTATATTGTCCCCTGTTTCCCGCGCAATCATTTCACAGCCCAAATGCAAGATGCTGAGGGTTTTCAGGCCTAAAAAGTCAAATTTAACCAACCCCGCCTGTTCAACATATTTCATACTGTACTGTGTCACCGGCATATCGGATCGCGGGTCGCGGTAAAGCGGCACAACCTCTTGCAACGGTTGATCCCCAATCACAACACCGGCGGCATGGGTTGAGGCATGACGATACAACCCCTCCAGCTTCAGCGCGATGGTCATCAAATCCTTGGTCTCTTCGTCGTTTTTCAGGGCTTTCAGGGCGGGTTCACTGCTAATCGCCTCCGCCAAAGTCACAGGATGCGCAGGATTTTGGGGGACCATCTTGCAAATACGGTCCACTTGTCCATAAGGCAACCCCAAAACACGCCCCACATCGCGCAGCGCCGCGCGGGCCTGCAGCGTTCCAAAGGTGATAATCTGGGCCACACGGTCATAACCATACCGCTGCTGCACATAGCGCAGGACCTCGTCCCGACGATCTTGGCAAAAATCGATATCAAAATCGGGCATGGACACTCGCTCGGGGTTCAAAAACCGCTCAAACAGCAAATTCCAGCGCAGGGGATCCAGATCCGTGATATTTAAACACCACGCCACCAACGATCCCGCCCCCGATCCCCGACCTGGGCCCACGGGGATCCCTTGAGCCTTAGCCCACGTTATAAAATCCGAAACAATCAAAAAATATCCGGAAAATCCCATGCTGATGATCACATCCAGCTCGTATTTCAGACGCTCTTCATAGACCAAAACCAAAGCGCCAATCTCCTCCCCTTCCCCCTCTGGGGGATGGTCAGCAAGGCGATTTTTTAGGCCATCTTTGGCCTTTTCCCGCAACATTTCCGCCTCGTCCTGCGCAAAGGCTGGCAGCATCGGGCTGCGCTTGGTGGGCATAAAGGCCGTGCGCTGGGCAAACACGTGGGTGTTGGCCAACGCCTCTGGCACATCCGCAAACATTTGGGCATAAACCTCGGGCGATTGCAGGGCGTAATCCTCTCGGGAATGTTGGCGGTTGGATTCCGCCACCGTCACCCCCGCCGCCACGCACAGCAAAGCATCATGGGCAAGGCTGTCTGCAGGGTCTTCAAACATAACTGCCGGAAATGCCAGCAACGGGATATTCTGGGCATAGGCCAGATCAATCAACGCGGTATCCTTGGCCGCGTCTTCATGCTGTCGGTCCAAACCGATAAAAAGACGATTGGGAAAAAGCCCCGCGAGTGTTGAGATATGCGAAGCATCCCGCAAAACATGGGAAAACAGATAACTGCCCGAAAACCCCGTCACAGCGAGCAGATCATCGGTATGCAGGGCAAGGGTTTCCAGCGACAGGGCATCATCCAGATAATACAGTTTCATCACCTGCAGCAAATGTTTAAACCCTGTTTCCGTCTGGGCAAACAACGCCAGCACATCGGTTTCTTTCCCCGTAGGAATCGGCAGCAGGCATCCCATAACAGGCTGAATGCCTTTGGGGGCCAGCGTTCCGGCAAAATCCATGGCCCCAAACAAATTATAACGATCACACATGCCCAGAGCCGTATAGCCATAACGCTGCGCCAGCTCCGCCAGACGCTTAATGGGCAAAGCCCCCTCGGCCAAGGAATACGGGGTGCGAATGTTCAAAGGAAGCATAAAAATCAGATCGCCGAAAACAAAACAATCATAGCTAAACCCGCTTGGCCAGCGCAATGGCCAGACGGGATCCTGTCTGAATCAGGGCGGAAAGCAGTGGATAGCCTGGGGCGTCTTGGCCATGGTGGGCAGAGGCGGTGTCGTGGTGTTCCCGCTCTTCCGCCTGAAATTGCACTAAGGTTTCACGCAGGGGATCGTTGAGGGGGAGGGCCTGAATTTGCTCTTGATAATGCTGGTCAATCACCGTTTCCACAGCCATGGTACAGGCCATAGCCGTTTTGGGTCCCAGAGCTGCCGTGACCATACCCAACACATGACCGGCGCCATACCACAAGGGAGAGAGGGCAGAGGGGCGGACCCTTTCCTGCACACAGGCCTGCTCAAAAAAACGCAAATGGACGGCTTCCTGATCCAGCATCTCCTGCAAAACAGGGGCGCAGGCGTGATGTTTTAAAACCCGCAGCTGACCCTGATAAATGGATCTGGCCCCATACTCGCCGGCCAAATTCACGCGCAGCATCTGGGCGCGTTCTTCAGGAAAAAGGGGTTTAGAGGTCATCCTCGGTGCTGTCCGGCAAATCGGCATCGGCTTCGGCGAAGTCCTCAGCGTTCAAATCATCCGATTCAATCAAAATCGAGGCAGCCCTAGTGGGGGCCTCAGAGTGCTCTCCGGCCAGCAAGGCCTCCAGCTCTTCTTCATCTTCGGCCAAGGAAATGTTTCGCTGCATGCCACGAATGCAATCTTCGCGCAGGGTTTCTACAGAAACGTTCTTCACACTGATTTCCCGCAACGCCAAAACAGGATTTTTGTCATTGTCACGGGGCAAGGTAACCATGCTGCCCGCCGACAAATCCTTGGCACGTTGGGCCGCCAGCATCACCAGCTCAAACCGATTGGGAATCACATCAATACAATCTTCAACAGTAACGCGGGCCATAAGAGATCTCTAACGAAAATTAGGGTATAAAAAAGCATTAGGTGTTTTGTGAAAAAACACACTAACGATTTTATACGGGGATTGTCAATCCTTTGTCTTTACAGTTCCAAAAAGGACTTTCGTGCCCCCAGCGTTGCCCGCCGGATTTCATCGCGCCGGTAAATGGCAACATTACAAATCAATCCAAAACCAATCATGGTGGTCAGCATCGACGTTCCCCCGTATGACATCAAAGGAAAAGGAACGCCCACCACAGGGACAATGCCTGTGATCATCCCAAGGTTAATAAAAACATGCATGAAAAATAGGCTGGTAATCCCCAAACACAACAGGCGTCCAAATTGATTCCGACAGGATAAAGCTATGGTGTAACCATACACCACCAAAATTAAACACAAGGATAAGGCAAAAACGGTGCCTGTCAGGCCAAACTCTTCGGCAAAGACACTAAAAATAAAGTCAGTATGTCGCTCGGGGATAAAGTTCAATCGGTTTTGGCTGCCTTGGCCCCAGCCTTGGCCAAACAATCCCCCTGCGCCAAAGGCAATTTTGGATTGGGTGATGTGATATCCAGCCCCCAAAGGATCCCGAGCAGGGTCTAAAAATGTCAAAACCCGTTGCTTTTGATAGCCATGCAAAGCATATCGCCACCCTATGGCCCCGATTAAGGGGGCCAGCAAAGCGGCGGTTACAAAAATCCACATGGGCACACCGCTAAGAAAGAAAATAACAATGCTTGAGGCCAGAATAATGCCTGCAGTCCCTAAATCAGGCTGTTCCGCCACCAACAGAAACGGAACGGCAATCATCAGCAAAGCGATGATTAAAAAAGAGGTCCGTGTACGTTCCTCTGGAATCACCCCATGAAAATACTTGGCCAAAGCCATAATCAAACCGATTTTCATCGTTTCCGAAGGTTGCAACTGCATAAAACCCAAATTGATCCACCGCTGCGCCCCCATCCCCACATGACCAATAAAAAAAACCACAACCAGCAGCAAAACCATCCCACCATAAACCCAATAGGCATATTTCAGCCACGTTTGTAAGGGCACCAGCGTGACCACCAGCAGCAACGCAAAGGAAAACGCAAAGCGCAGGATTTGCGTTTTGGCCCAAGGATCAAAAGACATCCCTGCCACCGAATAAAGGGTTAGGATGCCCAAAAAAGCCAGCAACCCGCAACACACCAAAATGCCCATGGGCATACGTCGCAAATGCCCACGGGCCATGGCGATATACATGGGAAAACCGTGATATTTAGACATAACCCAGCTCGTGCATTTTTAGAAAAATATCTTTGGTTACAGGGGCAGCCGCGCGGGATCCGCTGCTGCCGTGTTCGATAATGACCGCACTGGCGTATTTTGGATTATCTACAGGGGTAAAGGCAATGAACAAGCCGTGATCCCGATATTGCCTGGGTAAATCTTCGTTTTTAATCCCTGCGGCACGCTGAGCCATCGAGATACGGCGAACCTGTGCCGTCCCCGTTTTTCCAGCATAGGTAAAGCCGACATCCACCAAACGTTGGGCGTAGGCCGTGCCCCCTGGGACATTGACCACATCGCTCATGGCCCCGCGAACCAATTTCAGATGATCCGGATGAATCCCCAAAGGATCAAAGGCCTTGGGATGGTCCTGATGAAATAACGTGGGATGAACGTTGGCCCCCGTTGCTAAGCGGGCGGTCATCACCGCCAACTGCAGGGGGGTTGTGAGCAAATAGCCCTGACCGATACCGGCAATAATGGTTTCCCCAGGGAACCAAACTTGGTTTTTGACCATTTTTTTCCACGCGGGATCGGGGACGATGCCGGCTTTTTCCCCTGATAATTCAATGTTTGTTCTGCTTCCCAGCCCCACAAGGCGGGCAAAGTCCGCCAAATTTTGAATCCCCATTCGACGGGTCATTTCATAAAAATACACGTCACAGGATTTCACAATCGCATCATGCCAATTCACGGAACCATGACCCTCTTTTTTCCAACAATGCACCTGGCGATTGCCAAAAAAATAATGCCCCGGACAAAAAACAGTCTGGTTGGGTTTGACGATATCGTAATGCAACAACGCCAAAGCGGTTAGGGTTTTAAATGTCGAAGCAGGAGGATAAAGTCCTGCGATCGGTTTATTGATAAGGGGCTTGTCTGGATTTTGGGCCATTTGCTGCCACGTAGCCTGATCCAAACCTGATGTGAAAACATTTGGGTCATATGAGGGTGTTGAGACCTGAAGCAAAACTTCCCCCGTACGCACATCCAAAACGACGGCGGCCCCCGTTTCTAGGCCCATGCGCTCATAAGCAAACTGCTGAAGTTGTAAATCAATAGAGAGTACCTGCGTTTTTCCTTCGGCGGGGAGCTTAAGACTGATTTCACGAATAATGCGACCTGCTGCATTGATTTCCACCTGTCGTTCGCCAGGGTCCCCCCGCAAATCTTCATCTTTGTTTTCTTCAATACCTAATTTCCCAGATTGGGCATCAGGAAGTTTTAAAACAGGATCATTCTTTTTGGCCTTGATTTCGGCCTCAGAAACGGGGGAAACATACCCTAAGATATGCGCCAAACTGGGACCATAGGGATAGGTGCGAAACATCCCTTCTTCTGAAACAAGGCCCGTAATTTCAGCACTTAAAAATTCCGCTTTGGAAACATCTTGCCATGTAACCTTTTTCTTAAAAACCAAGGGAACAAATTTGGGATTGCGGCTGGCTTGACGCAAAAGATTTTTTTTTTCTTTGGCACTTACGGGAAAGTATTGACTTAAAAGATCTACCGTTTCTTCAAATTTTTCAATTTTCTCTGGCAACAACATCAGGCGATACTGTTGTTCATTTTGCGCCAAAATCTTACCATGGCGATCTACGATACGCCCGCGCAAAGGGGAAATCAGTTGAATATTGATGCGGTTTTCTTCAGCAATTTCCCTATATTTCACAGATTCATGGGCCTGCAACCGATAAAGCTGTCCGTAAAGAACACCAAACAAGCCCAGCTTGGCCGTTCCCAGCAAAAAAGCCCGCCTAGAAAACACATGGTATCGATTATCTTCTAAGATCATTGATACCTCGAAGGCATAAACAGCAGGCAAAAGCCAACCATAATCCCGTTCGCAAAAACCCATGTGGCCAAACTATCAGGAAAACCTGAAAAAGAATCCACCTGCAAACTATAAATCAACCATTCGCTGAAAAATAAAATGCCTGACATAACGGCAAATCCCACAATCAAGTAAGACTTTGGGTGTTTTTGGTAAAGGTCGTCTTGATGAGAAAAAATAACATAAACAATCAAAGAAAGAAGGGCATGCGTTCCCAAAGGCGTAACTGACCCCATATCTTGGAAAAGTCCCAAAGCCCAGACAAACCAAGGCGGTATGACCTGATGATTGTGTACGATCATTAAAAAGAAAATCAACGCATAAATCGCCTGAAGAGACACAGTCCAAGGCCCGATATCCACAGAGAAAAAAAAGAAAAAAACAGAAAGCGTCAATAAAATAGCGGGAAAAAAAAGCGTCGGAAAAACCAAAAGAGGATGGGACCGAAAAGAAGATGAGGGCGCCATATCAATAAAGCACTTGAACAAAATCAATGTCTTTTGGATGATAAAGAGGAACGGCGTACGTGCCCCTGCTATCAATCACAATTTTCGCAACGGGAATACCACTAGGTAAAAAAGTATCATCCCCAGTTGTCAAAAGAATTTCACCATTCATAAACGCCCGATCATGCGTATAGCGCATCTCTAGGGATTGACCATTGGTGCCTTGCAAAAGGGCCGTTTGATGCGACATTTCCCCGATGACGGGCACGCGAGAGGCTTTGTCCGTAAGCAACAGAACCTCTGCCCCCCCAGAACCCACCGATAAAATGCGACCCACCATAGCATAACGGGCGGTGACAATATGCCTGGGCGCGATCGCGGGGTGTTTTTGTGTTTCAATCAGCATTCTTCGGGCAGACGGTCCATAGTTATAACGTCTGATGCGTGTTGTGACGAAAGAGAGTGGTGGGCTTGGAAGAAAATGAACCTGCTCTTTAAGGGCCTCTAAATCTCTCAAAGAGGCCTCGGCGGTGCGAAGGTTTTCCCGCAAACTGACAATGGTGGTTTTCAGATCTTGGTTAATTTGGTCGGCCTCGTAAAGGTTTTTCCAGTCAAGCACCACGCGTTGCCACGCGTTAACGTTTGTTTGAATACCGGCAAGCGTGTCATCCAGAGAGCCTTGATAGGCGTCTTTCAGGATCTTTGTTGGGCCTATGGCCTGAGTATCCATAACAAAAAAGACGGCGGCGATTAAAAATAAAAGAAAATAAAGGATTGGAGGCATGGAAAGAGGGCCATCCAAAGAATCTGAGAGATGAACTTTAAGAACTGTATCGTGGCGCATTTTTTATGAGGTCTTTCAAAGAGCCGTAATGCTTATTATACTAAAAGCATGCTTTCTTAAAAGAAGGTCAAAAAAGTGTCTCTTGTTCCTTAAGTCTTGATTTTTTTAAAGACTTGCTGTTTTTTTGTCACACTTTCTTGTGGGGCCGCTAAGCTGCCGCAAATGGCCACGGCGAGGGCGTCTGCCGTATCATGCTTATCAAAAAGGGGCGCTGTGGGCAGAAGGTGCCTGATCATGGCCTGAACTTGAACTTTATCGGCATGTCCAACACCCACAACGCATTTTTTGATGGTGTTGGCGGGATATTCCCAAACAGGGATGCCAAAAGCAGCAGGCGTCATCAGAACCACACCCCGCGCATGACACAGCGTTAAACTGCTTTTGGCATTGACGTTGATAAAGACCATTTCCACAGCTGCGCGATCAGGGCGGTGGATCGTTAAAAGATCACAAAGCGCTTTATGCAAAAAAGCCAGACGTTCCGGAAGACCAAGGGTTTTAGGAGGGGCAATATACCCCGCGTCAAGATATCGCAGCCTATGCCCCTCTGTTTCAATCAATCCCCATCCCGTGGTCCCTAAGCCTGGATCAAGGCCAATAATGCGTTGGGGCAAGGACATACCTGTGCTTTCAAGTGTTTTTTTCTATAAACCCTGATAAACTGAAAAATGTCAATCAATAGAGAGTCTTAATTTTATGATGCCCCCTTCTGCCTTTATGAGGAAAGCTTTTGACGTCGCAGAGGAAAACAGAGGGCAAACATGGCCCAACCCCTGCGTGGGATGTGTGATTGTTCAGGGGGAAACGATTGTGGGTATAGGGGTGACGCAAAAGGGCGGCCGTCCTCACGCCGAAGATATGGCTTTGGCCCAAGCAGGGACGAAAGCCCAAGAGGCTACGGTTTACGTAACGCTTGAACCTTGCGCACACAAATGTGTGTTTCAATTGATTAAAGCTGGTGTTGGCTCTGTCGTCGCTGCCATAGAAGACCCTGATCCCCGTACGGCGGGTCAGGGGCTTGAACAGCTGCGCCGCGCAGGGATTCGGGTTACTCTCGGGGATGGCGGGGCAGAGGGCTTAGAGGCGCATAGGGGATTTTTCAGCCGTCTTCATCGCCAACGTCCCATTGTGGATGTTAAAATGGGCATGTCTCTGGATGGTCGCGTGGCCTTGGCCGATGGCCGCAGTCAGTGGATTACGGGGGAGGTATCCCGTTCCCACGTCCAAGTTTTGCGCTCTCGTTATGATGCCCTTTTGACATCATGCAAAACCATCGTGGCCGATCGGGCCCGTTTGACCTGTCGTTTGGCGGGGCGAGAGGATCATCAGCCCCTGCGCATCATCATCGGCAACGCCGCACGATTAACCCCAGATTTACCGGTTTTTCAAGACGGTGGCCCTGTGTGGCTTATAAGCTGGCATGATGTACCTGATTCTTTAAAAAAGAATTTTCAAAACATTATTGTTATGAAACATGAAGACACATTCAAAAAAGTCTTTTTAAACTTGGGTAAAGAAGGATTGACACAGATGATGGTTGAATCTGGACCCCAGCTCATCACATCCCTTTTCCAAGAGGACCTTGTGGATCGTTGGCATCTGTTTTATGCGCCTGTATTTTTGGGGGGGGATGCCAAGCCCATACTGCAGGACCTCTTAACAACAGAGCTGCAACAGAACAGACTGCGTATCTTAGAGACGCAAAACATGGGGGATGATCTTTATATCCATGCAGACAATAAAGGCCATAAAATTACAGCCCATACCAATAATGCCTGAAACAAAGCAACCAGCACAACGGCACTGCCGATATCTTTGGCTTTTTTGGAAAGCGGATGAATCTCGGGTCCAATACGATTAATGGTGCTTTCAATGGCTGTGTTCACCAGCTCTGCCCCCAAAACCATCATGCTGCTCAGGATCAAAAGGGCCCGTTCTGCCGTTGTCACAGGCACCCATGCTGCCACCACCAGCGCGATGATCATAAAAATGATCTCTAAGCGAAAAGCAGGCTCAGTGGTCCAAGTGGCACGCAGTCCATGGAGGGAATATCCCAAAGCGCGGCAAAGGCGGGACAAAGAAAAAACCATAATTATGCCATAGCATGCTTCTTGGCGAGGATCCAGATTCTTGCTAGGGTTCTCAAATGGACACCCTTTACCCCTATCGTAATCAGCGCCCCCGCATTGCCCCCAGTGCGTTTATCGCCCCCACCGCTGTGGTGATTGGCGATGTGGAGATTGGGGAAGAGGCCAGCATTTGGTTTCATGTCACCATCAGGGGGGATGTTCATTTTATCCGTATTGGGGCGGGCACCAACATTCAGGACAACAGCTGCATTCATGTCACCCGAAAAACGCATCCCACGGTCATTGGTCGTGGGGTTACGGTGGGACATAGCGTGACTTTGCATGGATGTACGCTACACGATGGGTGTTTTATCGGCATGAAATCTTGCCTTTTGGACGGCGTTGTTGTTGAACCAGGGGGATATGTGGCGGCTGGGGCTTTGGTGCCCCCAGGGAAAATCGTGAAAGCGGGGGAGTTATGGGCAGGCACACCTGCACGTTGTATGCGCTTACTCACCCAAGACGAAATGGACTTTATACCGATTTCTGCAAAAAATTATATACAACTATCGCGGGAATATCGGGATGGGTTTTAAGGATTTGTTAACGCATTTTCCTTACAATGATCAGTATATTCCTTAACGCCAACAAAAAGATTCCTGTTGGCTTTCCTTATAGTGTCCTTGAATCCCGAAAGGGTCCTTGTTATGGAAATCCTTATTCTGGCTGTGATTATGATGGTTGTGACGGTGGCCTCGGCTGTATTGTCGATTTTTTTTCATCCTTAAAATCCGCTATCCTTTGATAACAAAACATAAAACCCGTTAAATAGACAATGTGTCTGCAACCAGTCTATTGGTATCGTTCTCGTTATGATCAATACGCAGGGAAATCCTGAGTCTGGCTGTTTTTGGGGGAACGGTGGGGGGACGAATAGAGGAAACATGGATATTTTTGCTGGCCAAGGCATCACGAAGGCTTAAACATCGGGCATTATCCCCCACCATCAGGGGAATAATGTGGCTCTGGCTGAGTCCCGTATTCCATCCCTGCTGCTGGAGATCCGTCCGTGTTTTTTGGGCCAAGGCGTAGAGGTGTTCCCGCTGGCTTTGCAAGCTGGGGAGGAGATCCAGTGCCGCCCTCACCGCCCCCAAAACCATAGGGGGAAGAGCGGTTGTATAAATCAGTCCTGCGCATTTTTGCAGCAATATCTCTTTTAAAGCAGCCGTACAGGCCACATACCCCCCGTAGCATCCTATGGCTTTGCTAAAGGTGCCGCTGATGAGGTCTACACCATGTTCTGGTGTGATCAACCCTGCACCGTTTGGGCCCCAAGCTCCCGTGGCGTGGGCTTCATCCACAATCAAAAAAATGTCGGGATAGCGGTGTTTGATTTGGGCCAAAGCGGTTAAGTCTGTGATGTCACCATCCATACTGAAAATGGATTCCGTCACGATGATGGGGGTATGATCGGGCAGATGTTTTTGGATCACTTGCTCCAAATGGTCAAAATCCTGATGGCGGTAACGGACCAGAGGGGTGCCATGCGCCCCTTGTAACCAACACGCATGAATCCATTTATCCATAATAAGAACAGGGGGTTTGTCCCAAAGGGGCAACGTCACAAGTGTCGTTAAAATGCTGGCGTTGGTGTGAAACCCCCCCCCAAAAACCAAAGCTGACTCTGTTTTTTTCAGGGTGGCCAGTTGATTTTCCACAGCCTCGTGCAGGGGGTGATTACCGCTGAGCAAGCGGGACCCCGTGCTGCCTATCCCATAGCGGTCTATGGCATCAAGGGCCCCAGCCCTCAGCGCCGGATGTGTGGATAGGGCCAGCGTGTCATTGCTGGTAAAATCAAGACCCTTTTCCTGAAAAGGGTCCGGAAACGACCGCCGCAGATGGTCGGGAATGCGATCAATAAAACCTAGGCAGCGATCATGAAAGGAGGAAGACATAAAAACACGGCCTAAAGCGCGGGGAAAACAGAACAACGACCCAGCCGTTTCCGCGTGGGCTGCTCCGTTTCCGATCTGACCCAGTGCGCAGGCGCCCTGTCCGCTGTCTGTTTTCCTTAAAAACCACTATACAGGCATTGTGGGGAAAACAAAAAGTCTTTTTGGCCCTATTTTGGATGCGCCAGATACGCAGACACACCCTCAACCAGAGCGTCGATGGCGGCATCATCGCACAGTTCTGTCACGGCAATCAGCACATCATGTTGCCATTCGGGGCGGAATCGGCCCAGATCCAATCCCCCAATGATGCCCCGATCATGAAGATAAGCCAGCATATCATGGGCCAAATGGGGCAGGCGTAGGGTAAATTCATTGAAAAACGTTGGCGTCAACAGCGTGATGCCAGACAGGGCAGACAAGCGCTCAGCCGCCCAAACGGCGCGGCGATGGTTAAGGATGGCTAAGTTTTGATATCCCTCTTGTCCCAATAACGCCAAATGAACACAAAAGGCCAAAGCGCACAGTCCCGAATTGGTGCAAATGTTGCTGGTGGCCTTGTCCCGCCGGATGTGTTGTTCGCGGGTGGAGAGGGTCAGGACAAAAGAGCGACGCCCTTCAACATCCACCGTTTCCCCGCAAAGACGGCCGGGCATTTGGCGAAGAAATTTTTCCCGACAGGCCAGCAAGCCCAAATGGGGTCCCCCAAAATTCATGGCATTGCCCAAAGACTGTCCCTCAGCCGCCACAATATCAGCCCCCCATTCCCCAGGGGACATCAGGGCCCCTAGGGCCAAAATCTCTGTCACCAACGCCACCACCACAATGCCCCGTGCGTGACACGCCTCAGCCAAAGATCGATAATCGCGAACATTCCCCAGAAAATCGGGGTAACTGACAACCACGCACGCTATATCGTCCGATAGAGCTTTTTCTAGGGCGTCATGGTTTCCGAACTCTATGGTTAAACCAGCCAAGGGCCTGTAGGTTTCCAGAGTCTCTGCGTAATGGGGGTGCAGCGTTTCCGCAATCAGAACATGTTTTCGTTTTGTGAAACGGGCGGCCATTAGGACGGCCTCCACCAAAGATGTCGAACCGTCGTACAAAGACGCATTGGCCACATCCATTCCTGTAATTTCCGCCACTTGGGTTTGGAATTCAAAGAGATATTGCAGCGTCCCTTGGGATATTTCAGGTTGGTAGGGGGTATAAGAGGTCAAAAACTCCCCCCGTCCGATCATGGCATCAACGCTGGCGGGAATATGATGATGGTAAACCCCCGCCCCCAAAAAGAAGGGGCCGGATTGGGCCGTGCGATTTTGAACAGCCAGTGCCGATAAATCCCTGAGCACTTCCCATTCTGGCATGGGATCAGAAGGCACGTTAAGCGGGACATCAAACAGCACCTCGGGCACGCCGGCAAACAAATCTTTGATGCTGCCTGCGCCGATGGTTTTTAGCATGGCGGCGCGAGAGGCTTCTGTATGGGGCAGGTAACGCATGATCTATCCCTGAATCAGCGTTTGGTATTGGTCTTGGGACATAAGGCTGTCCAGATCAGAGGGGCTTTCCAGCGTGATATCAAAAAACCAACCCTCGCCTTCGGGATCCCGATTGATGGTGTCGGGGGCGGAGATCAGGGCTTCATTGATGGCGGTGATGGTGCCGCTAAGGGGCATATAAACTTCGCTGGCGGCTTTGACGGATTCCACCACGGCAGCATCAGCCCCTGCTAAGAAGGCTTTGCCCACGGCAGGCAGCTCAACAAAAACAATATCCCCCAGCAACTCTTGGGCATGATGCGTAATGCCCACACGGGCGGTTGTCGGGGTTAAAGGTTCGATCCATTCGTGATCTTTGGTATAGCGACGTGTCACGGCGGGGCTCCTTATCAAATACAGGGTTAATGACGGTGGTAACGGTGGGGAACAAAGGGCAGATTCGTGCGCATCAGGGGCAATTTTTGGCCGCGGACCATGGCAAAAAGAGTTTCAGGAACAGGGTTTTTAACATAAGCCAACACCACCACATCCCCCCGCGTGGGGGAAAAGGCCCCACTGGTGACCGTCCCCACAACATGATCCGCATCATCCACAACAGCGGTATCGTGCCGTATAGGTTGACGTCCTTGGAAAACAAGAGGAATCAAAGTTTTTGCCGTTCCGTTTTTCATCTGCGCGATAATGGGTTCATGACCCAAAAAGGAGGGGTGTTCCCGCTGCGCTTTTTGAATGACAAAGGACAATCCCGCCTCAGCAGGGCTGGTGTCATCGGATAGGTCCATACCGTAAAGACACAGCCCCGCATCTAAACGCAAAGTATCCCGCGCCCCAAGGCCAGCGGGTTTGACGGCATCATGGCTCAACAGGGCCTGAAACAGACTGCGAGCAGCTTTGGCATCTGTACCATAGAATTCAAACCCATCTTCGCCGGTGTAGCCAGAGCGGGACAGGGTTATCTCAGAACCCTCCCACAAAATGGTGCGATGGGTCAGAAAAGATAGGGACAGCGCTTCGGGAAACAGGGACGCGATGACAGTCTTGCTCTGCGGCCCCTGCAGGGCGAGGATGATGGTGTTTTCCAAAAGGGTAAAGGTCACATCGCCCTGACGATGCTTGGCGATATGATCGCAAACTTTGGCTTTGTTGCCGGCATTGACGATCATCAGCGTGTCTTTTTCCCGCCGCAGGACCATAACATCATCCACAATCCCCCCCTGTGCGTTGGTCAAAACGCTATAGCGCATCATACCAGATTTCAGAGTTGATGGATCCATGGGGGTTAAAGAACGCAGCAGGGCATCGGTGTCCGGACCATTCAGCACGGCCTGTCCCATGTGGGACACATCAAACAGGCTGGCATGGGTTCGTGTGTGCAGGTGTTCTGTCAGCGTGCCTGCATAAGAAAGGGGCATGCTATAGCCCGCAAACGGTGCCCATTTTGGGTGAAACGCGTCATGGCAATCCGCAAGGGGCAAGGTCAGCATAGGAATCAAGGTCTAAGCACGAGGGTTTTTGTACGCTTGCCCCCTCTGTCCCTTGTGCCTGAAAGATTCAGCAATGATGACATTGCGTTACTTCATCGGCGGGCACATTGTGCCTCTTTCCAGAGTATCGCCCGCATGATGAATGGCTTCATTAAGGGGGCGCGTTCAGTCCTGTGACCTGAGAGTTTCCGGGGCGGTTGCTCCTTCGGCGTGGGGGATGCCCACTTCTCCTGAATGCTCCATACGATATTAGGACTATGACGTTCTGCATGCAATCTGTCAATACGGGCATTCATAATTTCAAACAGCGCATCCTACAACTCAGCCCGCTTGATCCTTTCCACGGCCCCTAAAACGACCAAAGCCATCAGGGGAATGGCCCCCAAAAATGGCCATGGGGGCAGGGCAATGTTCAGAAGATTTTGGAAAAAGGGCACATTAAAAAACACCCCAACCAACACAGCGGTGACCATAAAAATGATTTTCAGGGGCCTGCCCGGGGCCATCAGGGTGCGCAGAAAGGTTATTTTGAAACGTCGATGACTGATTAACAAGGCAAAGTTCGCCGCAATCATAGCCAGCAAGGTCAGGCCACGCACGCTGTCTTCGGGTAGGTTTTGAGAAAACCCCCACGCCGCCAAAGACGCTACACCCAAAAGGGCCATCATCCCTTGGCTGACTTCCCCCAGCAGGTGGCGCTTAGACAGCAATGGTTCATCCGGCAGGCGCGGGGGGCGGTTCATGATGTCGGCTTCTTCCGCTTCGGCTTCAAAGGCTAAGGAACAAACGGGATCAATAATCATCTCCAGAAGGGCCATATGCAGGGGCAAAAACAACAGGGGCCACCCCATAGGCAGTGGCAAAGCCGCCATGCCGGCAATGGGCACATGCACGGCGATGATATAGCCCATGGTTTTTTTCAGATTATCATAAATCCGCCGTCCCAAACGGATGGTTTGCACAATGGCGGTAAAATCATCCTTCAGCAGGACCAGAGAGGCGGCCTCTCTGGCCACATCCGTGCCCCGTTGTCCCATGGCAATGCCGATGTGGGCGGCTTTCAGGGCGGGGGCATCGTTGACGCCATCCCCTGTCATGGCAACAATCTCGTTGTTGGCTTTTAGGGCCTGCACCAGTCGCAGTTTCTGTTCCGGCAAAATACGTGCAAAAATCGTGGTGCTGCGGACCGCCTTTGCCAAGGCAGCATCGTCCATTTGGGACAGGTCGCCCCCTGTTAGGATGTTTTGGATGGGAATACCAGCCTGACGGGCGATGGATCTGGCCGTTTCGGGGTAATCACCGGTGATCATCAAAACGCGGATGCCGGCTGTGTGGGCATCCTTAATGGCCTGAGGCACCCCTGGGCGCAGGGGATCTTCCAGCCCCACCAGACCCAAAAGGGTCATGCCAAAGGCCGATGGGTCCTCGGGCAGGGCTTTGCCCTCAGGCCACTGTCCTTGGGCCACCGCCAGAACCCTCAGCCCCTGTTCCGCCATAGCTTTCACATCATCATGGACGGTTTTGGCCAAAGAGTCCTTGGCATGACACAGGGACAAAACGGTTTCCGGCGCCCCTTTGCACGCGATGTGCAGGGTGTCTGAGGCAGGATTTTGCCAAACATGAATCATGGCGGGCCGCGTGGGGGTCAGGGGGTATTCCGCCACAAGCGTTGCGGTGTTTTGGGCGGCGGCGGGCAAAACAGCATGGATGGCCTGTTCCATGGGATCATGGGGCCGTGAAGACGACGCACGAACCGCCACCAAGGCCAAGGTTTCGCACGATGCATGCAAAGGGTTTCCCTGTTGCCAGAGATCGCCCTGCAAGGTTTTTAGGGATTGCACCGTCATTTTGTTTTGGGTCAGCGTTCCGGTTTTGTCGGTACACAAAACGGTGGCCGCGCCCAGCATTTCCAGCGCCGCCGCGCGGCGGGTCAACACATGCGCCCCCGCAATACGCCATGCCCCCATAACCATAAACACACTGAGCACTAAGGGAAATTCCTCTGGCAGCAAAGACATGCCCAGCGCAATGCCCCCCAACGTGGCCTGCATCCAATCATCCCGCATCAGGCCATAAAGCAGAATCATCAGAACGCTAAACGCCAATCCCCCCCATGCGCACGCGCGGACCAATTGCCCCGTTTGGGTGCTAAGGCGGGGGGGTTCGGTTTCAATGCGGTGCAGATCCTTGCCGATATGCCCGATTTCTGTGCGTTCCCCTGTGGCCATAACCTCTGCCAGCGCCTGCCCGCGCACAACCAGAGTCCCCGAAAACACGGCCCCCAGATCATCCCCCCCTGGACGGGGCATGGTATCCTCTGTGGCCAAACGCTTGCGCACGGGGACGGATTCACCGGTTAACAGGGATTCATCAGTAAACAGATGGTGGCATTCCCGCACCAAGGCATCGGCGGGGATACGGTCCCCCTCTGCCAAAACGATAATGTCGCCGCGAACAACATCGGTGCCCGCAATGCGTTGACGTTGACCGCCCCGAATAACCAAAGCCCGCGGGCTGCTGAGGACGCGAAGGGTGGCCAGCACGTTTTCACTGCGAATTTCCTGAACAATGGCAATGCCCACGGACAGAGAGGCAAAAAGGGAAAGAACAAGCGCCTCGATCCTGTCCCCCAAAACCATATAAATGGCGGCAGAGGCCAGCAACATCAAAAACATGGGTTCCTTGAGAACATCCTGTAATATAACTGAAAGGCCCCGTTTTTTATCGGTGGGCAGCAGATTCGGTCCCTCTTGCTTCAAGCGGAAATCGGCTTCTTCCTGACTAAGCCCTAACAACAATGCCCCCATGTTCATCCCCTCATTCCTCTTTCTCTATTCTCAAAAAAGTTGTCTTGCACATGTCTCTTTACGTTCTATTTGTGTTCTTATACTACTAGTGATTCAAGACATCGACACAAAACAAAGGATACACACTATGGCTCAGCGGGCAAAAATTGCACTCATCGGCGCAGGTCAAATCGGCGGTACGTTGGCCTTGTTGGCAGGGATGAAAGAACTAGGGGATGTGGTTCTCTATGATATCAACGAAGGCATCCCCCAAGGAAAAGCCCTAGACATTTGCCAATCTGCCCCCGTGGCTGGCTTTAACGCCCATTTTTCGGGCGCAAATGGTGATTACAGTCCCATTGCCAATGCGGATGTGATCATCGTCACCGCAGGCGTCCCCCGCAAACCCGGGATGAGCCGTGATGATTTGCTGGGCATCAACAGCAAAGTCATGGCCGATGTGGCTGAGGGGATTAAAACCTATGCCCCGAACGCTTTTGTGATTGTCATCACCAATCCACTGGATGTGATGGTTTCTGTGATGCAGGAAAAAACAGGATTCCCCCCCAACCGCGTTGTGGGGATGGCAGGGGTTTTGGATTCCGCCCGTTTTCGATTCTTTTTGGCCGAAGCGTGCGGCGTTTCCACCGAAGACGTCACAGCCTTTGTGTTGGGCGGCCACGGCGACAGCATGGTGCCCTTGGTGCGGTATTCCACCATTGCGGGGATTCCTTTGCCGGACGTGGTGACCATGGGGTGGCTTTCTCAGGCCAAACTGGATCAGATTGTTCAGCGCACGCGGGATGGTGGGGCTGAGATTGTCGGGCTTTTGAAAACGGGCTCTGCCTTTTATGCCCCTGCGGTGTCGGCCATTGCCATGGCGGAAAGTTACCTGCGGGATCAAAAGCGGGTTTTGCCTTGCGCGGCCTATCTAAACGGCGCTTATGGCGTGAAGGATCTTTATGTTGGGGTTCCCACCATCATCGGTGCGGCAGGGGTGGAAAAAATCATTGAAATCCATCTGACCCCCGAAGAAAAAGTCATGTTTGATCGCTCTGTGGACAGTGTGCGTCAGCTGAAAACCGCGCTGGACAATTTAAAAGCGGCCAGCTAGGGGGCGCCCTCGTGGCCCCTCTTCGCAAACTTCCCGATCATATCATCAACCGCATTGCGGCGGGGGAGGTTATTGAACGCCCCGCCTCCGTCATTAAAGAGTTGGTGGATAACGCCTTGGATGCGGGGGCAACCCATATTACGGTGCATCTGGAGGATGGCGGCAAAGCCAGCATCCAAGTCACGGATAACGGCATAGGCATGCGGCGCGATGATTTGCCCCTGTGTTTAGAGCGTCACGCCACATCTAAACTCACCGATGAACATTTGGTTCATATTGTCACCTTGGGGTTTCGGGGGGAGGCCCTGCCCTCCATCGCCTCTGTCAGCGACCTGCGGCTGGTCAGTAAACACGCGGATGAACCCCACGCTTGGCAAATCTCCATGTCCGGGGCCACAAAGTCTGGGGTTACCCCTGCCAGCGGGCCCCAAGGCACCACCATCACGGTCAACAACCTGTTTTTTAACGTTCCGGCGCGGTTAAAATTTCTAAAGGCTGCCCCCAGTGAAATGCGCAGAATCACGGAAACGCTGGAACATCTGGCCCTGACCCGTCCGGATGTTATGTTCGAGATCACCCATAACAACCGCCGCACGCATCACTGGACAGTCTCATCAGACGATCCCATAAAACACAGAATCATCCAGATTTTAGGACAAGAGTTTTGGGATAACAGCGTAGCTTTCGCCCGAACACAAGAGACCACCACGCTTGGGGGACGCTGCAGCCTGCCCACCTATAACCGCGCGACTCAGGCAGAGACATACGTGTTTGTCAACAATCGCCCCGTGCGGGATCGATTGCTGCAAACGGCTGTGCGTGTGGCCTATCAGGATTTTCTGCCGCGGGACCGACATCCTGCGGTTTTTTTGACTGTCACCTGCGACCCCTATGATGTGGATGTGAACGCTCACCCCGCAAAAACTGAGGTCCGCTTTCGTGATGCCGCCCCCCTGCGCCATCAGATCATCAGCACGATTCGGGCCGCCCTGCAGCAGGACGGCCACCGCGCCAGCACCACCCTTGCCCATCAGATGGTGCAGCGTGTGAATGCCATGCAAACCGATACTGCCCCTGCGCCTTTACCGTTTTCCCAGCCCCATTTGGGGGAAAGGCAGACCCTTTCCTACAGCACCGGTCCCCGAACATTTGGGCGGCAAAGCCCCTCCCCCACCCCCGCACAGCGGTATTATGAGGCTGCGGCCCCCGATGCTGTTTTCGCCCCTGCCCCTGAGGCTTTGCCCATGGGGTATGCGCTGGGCCAGATTTTGGATACCTATATTCTGGCACAAAGCGAAGACAGCCTGATTGTGGTGGACCAACACGCGGCCCATGAACGGTTGGTGTACGAAGCCATGAAAAGCACCACGCTGACCCAAGTTGTCCCCCAGCCCCTGCTGGTGCCTGTGGTGTTCAAGACTGATGCCGATACCGTGGCTTTGTTTGAAACCTACCAAGATTTTCTGGCCGAAAAAGCCTTCCTGATTCGCACGGTTTCTGAGGATACGGTGATTTTAGAGGCTGTTCATCCCTATCTGATCGCCTGTGACCTGACCCAAATGATGCAGGATATGGCAGAGGAACTCAGGGACTCTGGCCACCCCTCCACCCTGACCGCCACCCTGCACGAGGTCTGCGGCAACATCGCCTGCCGCAGCAGCATCCGCGCGGGGCGACGGCTAAAGCTGGAGGAAATGAACGCCCTGCTGCGTCAGATGGAGACCACCCCCCATGCGGGGCAGTGCAATCATGGACGCCCAACCTATATTCGCCTGCGCCAAAGCGACTTAGCGCGGCTGTTCGGCCGCACATAAAAAAAGCCAAAATCCCTAAACGGTGCCCGCCATAACGGTTTCCACAAACGTTTCCAGCGTTTTGGGATCCGAAACACTCAGGCAAGACACATCTTTTAAGCGGCGCTTGGCCAGATTGGTTAACACCGTTCCATGACCCAACTCCACCGCCAAAGTCAGGGCTTGGCCATCGGCGTAGTCCATAATTTCACGCCAGCGAACGCGACCTGTGATTTGCTGAACCAACAGCGTCTCCCACCCCGTGGCCTCTGGCTTGGCGGTGACGTTGCTAAGGATGGGATAGGGGGCCCGAGGCGAAAGCGGACGCAGCCCCAGCGTTTCAGCAACCGCATCTGCCGCCGATGTCATGGCGGGACTATGAAAGGGGGCACTGACCGGTAGGGGCAAAACCCGCTTGGCTAAGGGTTTCAGAATCTCAGAGCAGGCCTCTAAATCTTTTAAAGGGCCACTGAGGACCACCTGTCCCTCAGCATTATCATTGGCCAAAACACAGGCGGGAAAACGGGAAAGCACGGATTCAACATCCTGCAACGACGCCCCCAGAACCGCCACCATACCCCCCTGCCCTGCCGGAGCCGCATTTTGCATGGCCCGTCCGCGAATTTGAAGCACCTGGGCAGTGTGTGCCAGCGACAGCATCCCCAGCGCCGCCACCGCGCTGTATTCCCCCAAAGAATGCCCCGCCGCAAAGCGTCCCGTGGCAGCAATGTTGATTTTGGCCTGCGCTTTTAAAACACGCGCCACTGCCAAACTGACAGCCATAATCGCCGGTTGGGCGTTTTCCGTCAGGGTCAGATCCTCCAGCGGGCCTTCCTTCATCAGGCGAAACAGATTGATCTTCAGGGCCTCATCCACTTCCCCAAAAACCTCTCGCGCTTCGGGGAAAACCTCCGCCAGCGCTACGCCCATACCCACAGACTGGCTGCCTTGGCCAGGAAATAACCATAAAACGTTCATAGTGTGATACCCAACAGCGTGTTATTGTGTCTGTAGGGACTGTAAAGCTTTTTTCCTGAAGGTCAAAAATTTTTCAAAAAGAAAAAACGGGGTTTAGCTGCAAAATTCATCCGCGTAGATGTGCAGGGGCTTTTCCCAACCCGCACTGGCGCAAGTGACAAAAACGCTGTGCAAATGACCGTCCAGATTCTTTTCCCAAAACGCCAGAAATTTTTTAAGCGTTGGAAAAAAACGGGGCACATCCAAATCCTGCCATAAATAGGTCTGCAGCAATGAGGGATAATCCGGAAAATAATAGGTAATCTCAGCCGTGGTTAACACATGATTTTCGGGGCGAAAAAGGATTGTTGTGTCCATGATCCGATCCTGTGGTTTCCTTGAATGGCGCCCTCTACCCACTCAGCGTTGCTTTGGTCATTTTACGCGGTGGTTTTTTTGTAGGTGGCGCGGGATGCAAACTGCCCTCTCCAATATCGAAATCCAAGCGATCCCCTTTTAAAACAATACAGACATTGCCGCCTTTAACCAATTTCCCAAACAACAGCTCTTCGGCCAAGGGTTTGCGGACATACTCCTGAATGACCCGCGCCAATGGCCGCGCCCCATAATCGGGATCATAGCCCTTATTCGCCAGCCACGTGCGGGCATCATCACGGATATCGATGGTGACATCTTTGTCTGTTAACTGGGCCTCTAGCTCGACAATAAATTTATCCACAATGGTTTCAACATGTTCCCGCCCCAGCTTTTTAAAGGAAATGGCCGCATCCAAACGATTTCGGAATTCTGGGGTAAACAAGCGATTGATGGACTCTTGCTCATCCCCGCTTTGTCTCTCTTGCTTAAAGCCCAGGGCACTTTTCGATAACAGATCTGCCCCCACATTGCTGGTCATAATCAGAATCACATTATGAAAGGAAATGGCCTTACCATTATGATCCGTCAACTTGCCGTGATCCATCACCTGCAGCAAGATATTGAACAAATCCGGATGGGCCTTTTCAATTTCATCCAATAACAAAACACAGTACGGGTTTTGTTCGACTTTATCGGTGAGCAACCCCCCCTGCTCGAACCCCACATACCCTGGGGGGGCCCCAATCAGACGGGATAAACTGTGTTTTTCCATGTATTCTGACATGTCAAAGCGCAGCAAGGGAATGTGCATCAAACTGGACAACTGCCGGGCCACTTCGGTTTTTCCAACACCCGTGGGGCCCGTAAACAAATAACACCCTATGGGTTTTTCAGGATCCCGTAACCCCGCCCGCGACAATTTTAGGGCCGCATCCAGCTGATCAATGGCCTCGTTCTGACCAAAAATCACCGTTTTCAGGGTGGTTTTTAACAGATAGAGCATTTCTTTATCGGTCTTGCTGATGGTTTTTTCAGGAATGCGGGCGATTTTGGCCACAATGGATTCAATATCGCGTCTGGCAATGATTTTTTTTCTCTTCGATGGGATTTGCAAATGCTGCGCCGCCCCTGCTTCATCCAACACATCAATGGCTTTATCCGGCAATTTCCGGTCATTGATATACCGCACAGAAAGGGTTACCGCAGCCTTCAGCGCATCCTGAGCATATTTCACCTGATGGTGCGCTTCATAATAGGGCTTGAGTCCTGTGATGATTTTCAGGGCATCTTCCTCAGAGGGCTCGGCCACATCGATTTTTTGAAAACGCCGCACCAGGGCGCGGTCTTTTTCAAAGTGCCCCCGAAACTCCTTGTACGTCGTGGCCCCAATACACCGTAACGTCCCACGGGCCAAGGCCGGCTTTAAGAGATTTGAGGCATCCATTGCCCCCCCGCTGGTGGCACCGGCACCAATGAGGGTATGAATTTCATCAATAAACAAAATGGCGTTTTTTAAACCCTCTAAATAATGAATCAGGTTTTTCAGACGTTCCTCAAAATCCCCGCGATAGCGGGTTCCGGCGAGTAAGGCCCCCATATCCAAACTGTAAATTTCGCAATCTTTCAAAACGGCGGGAACCGTGCCTTCCACAATCTGACGGGCCAATCCCTCGGCAATGGCCGTTTTACCCACACCTGGATCACCAACTAGCAAAGGATTGTTTTTCGTGCGACGGCATAAAATTTGAATCGTACGGGCAATTTCATCCGCGCGTCCGATGATGGGATCGATTTTTCCCTCTGTGGCCCGTTGATTCAGATTGATCAGATAACTACCCTGATCCCGATTTTTGGTTTCGGGCTCTTGCACCTCTTTTTCAGAAGGGGATTGGGTGGATGAGGACGATGTTGCCGCTGGCTTAGGCCCCTTGGCAATCCCATGAGAAATATAATTCACGGCATCAAAGCGGGACATATCTTGCTCTTGCAAGAAATAAACCGCATGGGACTCCCGCTCAGAAAACAAGGCCACCAGAACGTTGGCCCCCGTCACCTCGGAACGCCCCGCCGATTGAACATGGATCACAGCCCGCTGAATCACCCGCTGAAAGGCCGCGGTGGGCTTGGGATCCTGAGGCATCGCCGTTACCAGACTTTTCAATTCTTTATCTAAGTATTGGGACAGAGCGTACGATAATTTTTTCAAATCCACACTGCATGCTTTCATGACAGTGGAGGCTTCACGATCATCAATAAGCGAGAGCAGCAAATGTTCCAATGTTGCAAACTCGTGATTGCGCTCCCCCGCCAAATCCAGCGCACGATGCAGGGTTTTTTCCAAATTTGAAGATAACATAATTACGCCCTCTCAATCATACATTGCAAAGGATGCTGATGCTTTTGAACCGCCCGACGAACTTGCGCCACTTTGGTTTCGGCCACTTCCAGCGTGTAAATACCGCAAACTCCTGATCCTTTGGTGTGGATATCCAACATAATTTTTGTCGCTTCCTCTAACGTTTTGCCAAAATACATCTGCAAGATCTGGACCACGAAATCCATGGGCGTATAATCATCATTCAGCATCACCACCTGATACATCGAAGGACGCCGCAATCGAACAGCCGTGCGGGTACGAAGATCGGTATGAGTTTCAGCCCTATGATCATAAAACGCCATGCGCGTAAGACCTGTCTTCATGCTTCAGTGTAGACAAAAAGAGTGAACAAAACGTAGGCACGCTTTATTTTCTTCTGTTGATGATAGGGGAAAAAGGGGTAAAGTTCAAGGCAGGGACGTGAGCACTGCCCCTGCCCAATAAATCCTGTGTCAAATAAATCCTTGTCAAAACCGAAAAGATCTGCAAAAAGTTGAAATTCGATTTTTTAAGGATTATCTGTGGACTCTGGACGACATCTCGGTGCCACGATAAACCCTTATCAATCACCTTCACAGAATTGATATTTTATCCATGTTCGTGAAGATTTTTTGTCTTTGAATTAATGTGTATGATGAAGAGGTTTTACGATGTCGCTCTCAAACGAGAATAGATTGAAATTGATCCAGGATTTTGGTGGATCAGAAAAAAATACAGGATCGTCTGCTGTTCAGGTTGCTCTGTTTACTCAGCGTATCAATGAGCTGACGGAACATTTGAAAATTCACAAGAAAGATCACAGCTCTCGCCGTGGATTGCTGAAAATGGTGGGTCGCCGTCGGAAACTGTTGGATTATTTGAAATCCAAGCAGGTTTCTGAGTATAAAGCCCTGATTGAAAAACTGGGTCTTCGTTATTAATTGTTTTCGGGTTAGGAAAAAACATGAAATTTGATGTAATCTCTCGTGAGATCAACTGGGCAGGTCGTACCCTGCGTTTAGAAACAGGCAAGGTTGCCCGTCAGGCCGATGGTGCCGTCATGGTCAGCTACGGTGATACTGTGGTGCTTTGTACCGTGGTGGCGGACAAAAACACCGCTGCTAAAAATGACTTTTTTCCCTTAACGGTTCATTATACGGAAAAAACCTTTTCCGCCGGACGGATTCCTGGGGGATTTTTTAAACGGGAAGGCCGTCCCAGTGAAAAAGAAGTCCTGACGTCGCGCTTGATTGATCGTCCCATCCGCCCCCTGTTTGAATCGTGGTATAACCAAGATACACAGGTTTTGTGTACGGTGTTAAGCTTTGATGAATCCGTGGATGCTGACATTGCTGCGATGGTGGGGGCTTCGGCTGCCTTGGCCATTTCTGGGCTTCCTTTTGTCGCCCCCATTGCCGCCGCCCGCGTGGGGTATGTTGACAATGCGTTCGTGTTAAATCCGGGGATTAAGGCTCTTGAAGAGTCTGATCTGGATCTGTGCATTGCCGGAACCGACGAAGGCGTGTTGATGGTGGAGTCTGAGGCCAAAGAACTCAGCGAAACCCTGATGCTGCAGGCCGTTATGTTCGGCTTTGATGCTTTCCAGCCTGTGATTGCCCTGATTAAGGATTTTGCCGCCGCCCGTCAAAAGGCCCCCTTGTTTGCCGCACCTGAAAAGCAAAAGGCTTTTCTTGATGACAAAGCCGCCAAGGCCCTGACGGCGTCGTTCAAATCCGCCTATGATATTAAGGTCAAGCAGGACCGCCGCGCCGCCATTGATGCAGTTTATGCGGATTTAAAACAGCAATGGGCTGATCATGACGCTTTGGAAAAAATCCTAAACGAAGCCAAAGACCTAGAGAAAGACCATGTTCGCCGCAGCATTCTGGAAACCGGCGTGCGTATTGATGGCCGAAAAGGCGATGATATCCGCAGCATTGTTTGCGAAAATGCTTTCCTGCCCCGCGTTCATGGCAGTGCGTTGTTTACGCGCGGTGAAACACAGGCCATCGTGGCTGCCACCTTGGGCACCGGCGATGATGAACAGATCATGGATGCTCTGCACGGCGAATACCGCGAAGATTTCCTGTTGCATTATAACTTCCCTCCCTTTTCCGTTGGGGAAACAGGACGTTACGGGGCCCCTGGCCGTCGTGAAATTGGTCATGGAAAACTGGCATGGCGTGCCCTGCACCCCATGTTGCCCAAAAAAGAAGACTTCCCCTATACACTGCGCGTGGTGTCTGAGGTGACCGAGTCCAACGGTTCCTCCTCTATGGCCACGGTTTGTGGCGCCAGCCTTTCCTTGCTGGATGCCGGTGTGCCCCTGAAACGCTCGGTAGCGGGGATTGCCATGGGATTGATCAAAGAGGGCAAAGATGTTGCCATTCTCTCTGACATTCTGGGCGATGAAGATCACTTGGGCGATATGGATTTCAAAGTGGCGGGAACGTCCGAGGGGATCACCGCCCTGCAGATGGATATCAAAATCACATCCATCACCCGGGAAATCATGGAAAAGGCCCTAAAACAGGCCCAAGCCGGTCGTATGCACATTTTGGGCATCATGAACCAGCTTCTTTCGTCCCCGAAGCAAGAGGTCAGCCCTTGGGCCCCCCGTATGCAACAGATCACCATTCCGGTGGATAAAATTCGGGAACTCATCGGTCCGGGCGGGAAAAACATCCGCGAAATTTGTGATACCACCAAAGCCAAGATTGACATCAAGGACGACGGAACGGTCTTTATCGCCAGCAACAATGCTGAGGCCTTAAAAGCCGCCATCGAAAAGGTCAAAATGTCCACAGGCAGTTTGGAAATTGGCACCATTTACAGCGGTAAAGTGGCCAAACTCATGGACTTTGGCGCCTTTGTGACCATTGGCAACCAAGACGGTCTGGTGCACGTCAGTGAAATTTCTGATGAACGCGTCAACAACGTGGCAGATTACCTGAGCGTCGGCCAAATCATCAACGTCAAGGTGGTGGGCATCGACGAGCGCGGCAAAATCCGCCTGAGCATGAAAAAAGCCGTGGCTTAATCCATAGAATCGTTTGAACGTGAGTGTTTTATGAAAGTTGTTAATTCTCTGAAAACCCTGAAAAGCCGCCACAAAGATTGCCGCGTCATCCGCCGCAAAGGCCGCGTATACGTCATCAACAAAACCAACCCACGGTATAAAGTGCGGCAGGGATAAGAAAGAAGCCCCCTGAGGGGGGCTTTCCTTATAAGAGGGCTGAGACCCTCTAGGGGCGGGGGGCCCGACTGTCGGATCTGATGCGCCGGAACCAGCCAATCCATCTAAATACATCCTTGTTGGGTGCGGTGTACATTGCCACCCCAATAAGCAACCCAATGACTATTGCGGTGACCCAATCCCTCTGGTTTATGCTCCGAATAACAAAAGGTACAAAGACCAGTAGCATCAAGCTCTGACGAGAGAACACTTGGCAATCCAAGAAACAACCCCCACACTATAAATGCGATGTGATGTGATGTGATGGATGTCACACCCCACAAAAAAATCTGTCAAGCCCGACCGTTATGCCACCCGCCGCAGCAACCCTTGGGGGCATAGGGTGATGTCGGGGTGGGGGCCCATGCCCTGCTGATCCAACACAAAATGATGGGATTCCTGCAAAAAATCCTGCACCGCGCGGTGGGGGTTATCGTGGTCCCAGCGGGCTTTGCCAGATGGGACGTGGGCCATGTCCTTTAGGGATCCATCCATCACCATGATAAAACTGCCCATGGTGACCAAGGGGCCGTAAAGGCGCAGCTCGTTCAGGACATGATCATACCGGTGGCTGCTGTCCAAAATAACACACACGCGCTGCCAATGGTGGGGCTGGGTTTTTGCCCGAATGCGGTCGGGGATGGCAGCCTCCGCACTGTCGCCCTCAATCACCGTGATGTAGGGGCCCAAGATGGGATGGGCGGTTAGGGCGTCAATGTGTTCGAATCGTGGGTTTTTTTCAATCCCCACCACACGGGCCCCGCCGTAAGCCAAGGCCAA
>JBIIHL010000068.1:0-5172 GCA_044235825.1 Alphaproteobacteria bacterium
AAAACGCGAAGCGTTTTGTTCCTTAGTTTTCATAATACAAAGGCAAAAGGCTGCGCCTTTTGACAGTGGCGCTGGATACCGGATCAGCGGTCGCTGCGCTCCCTTGTCCGGTATGACGATGCATAGATAGGAACAGCCCTGCAACACCTCTTGCCACAACGCGTGTTGTTGGCTAATGCATGGTGACACGTGTTTGGTATCATCAAAAAAACCACCCCAACGGAGCCCCCCCATATCCGAACACAGCATGATTTGGCAGTATTTTGAACCCCTCAGTCGGTCCTGCGCGGGGGCGCGGGGGCTGCGGGATGATGCTGCGTGTTTAACGCCGCCTTTGGGGCAACAGATTGTGATTACCACAGACGGCAACATTGGGGGCGTGCATTTCCCCCTGAATGCGCCGCCGTGGGTGATGGCGCACCGCAGTTTGGCGGTAAACCTATCCGATTTGGCGGCCATGGGGGCGCGGCCGTGGGTGTACAGTTTGTCCCTGTCTGCGCCGGCGTCGTTTTTTTCTGAGCAGGTTTTGGCCCCCTTTTGCCGGACCCTTGGGCACCTGCAACAGGACTACGGCATTGCCCTTTGCGGGGGGGACACCACGGTTTATGACGGCCCCCCCCATATCCACATCACCGCGCTGGGTCTGGTGCCAAGGGGAGAGGCCCTGCACCGCGACGGGGCGCAGGGCGGCGATGATGTGTATGTATCGGGCCGCATTGGCGATGCGGGGCGGGGTCTGGGCCTGTGGCAAGCGGGGCAACGGGATGGGGCGGATCCTGATCTTTTGGCCTATCTCGCGCCCACGCCGCGTCTGGTGTTGGGGCAGAGGCTGCGGGGCTTGGCCAGTGCCTGTATGGACATATCCGACGGGTTTTTGGGGGATTTACAGCACCTTTGCCGCGCCAGCCACGTCACCGCCCATGTGAATGTTGAGGATATCCCCCTAAACCCCCATCGGCCTTGGCAGGAATCTGTGGCCTGCGGGGATGATTATGAATTGCTTTTCACCGCCCCGCCCCAGCATCGCGGGGCCATTGCTGAGCTTGGCCGCCATCTTAACCTGCCCTTAACCCGCGTGGGGTATAGTGAAGGCATAGATGAACCTTTTTTACAGCCTGTTGCGCTCAAACATGGGGGATTGCCGGTGACGGTATCGTCCCCTTCGTTTCGGCATTTTTAATAACGATAGTGATTAGGATTTGCGAACACCCTTTGTCATTGCGAGCGCAGCGAAGCAATCCAGACATGCCGCCGCTAGAAAGACTGGATTGCCACGCCTCCTGCGGAGGCTCGCAATGACGATGTGCGTAAGTCCTATTGATTTTTTATAGATTTTTTTATTTTTGATTTTTTCCGTTTATGCGTTTCATCATCATTGGTGTGTTGCTTTTGGTCCTGGGGGCTGGGGGGTACGTGGGGTATATGTCTTTTGTCAAAGGCACACCCCCCGCGCAGCTTTTGGCCCAACTGCAGGGCAAAGCCCCCCCGTCTGAGGCCAAAGACGAACCCCCACCCCCCGAGGCCGTGGTGGACGAAGCTGTGTTCCTGAAAATGCCCGTTTTGAACGTATCCGTGTTTGATCAGGGCGAAATCCACCGGCTGGTGGGCATTCAGGTGATTTTGGAATTTCCCAAAGAAGATTCCAAAGCCCACGCCGTATCCATCATGCCGGTTTTAAAGGACGCCATGCTGACCCGCCTGTATCATCTGGCCCGTTTGAACATGCTGCCCACCCAAGGCACGGGGATGTTCCTAAAAAACAACATGCTGGACGTGGCCCAAAACCTGCTGGGCGATACCGTGGCCACCGCAACCGCCTATGCGACGAATGATACGGGGCAGTAGGGGGGTCCCAAGGAATTTTTTACAGGACTTACACACACCCTTTGTCATTGCGAGCGCAGCGAAGCAATCCAGACATGCCGCCGCTAGAAAGACTGGATTGCCACGCATCCTGCGGATGCTCGCTATTGACGTTGTGCGTAAGTCCTATTTTAAAAAAGATAAAATTTTATTTTTTAATTTGCCAGAAAATGATTTTTGGTGTATAACAACACCATGATCGTAGCTCTATCTTTCTGTAGCAGCTTAGGACGTTTCTCACGAAACGTTGATACCCCAACATGTGGCCTCCACATGCTAAGTACCCCTAAGTTTAAAAACCTTCGCTTCATCAGAAGCGTTCGCCTCTCCCAAGGCATTGATTCAGCGTATCTCCATACGTTGATTCATAGGTTGCTATGGATGGAAAATGAGCGGATCCACTCACTTGTTACCCCCCCCGTTCCCATGAACCCCATCAACAAACAACAAGTTCAACACGCCCTAAGCACCGACTCTTTGAGCCAAAACGACAGAGACCTCCTCCAAGAATGGTTTGAGGGCGATCAAGGCGTGAGGGATGAACTTGACGATGACGTCAAGGCCATCCTTGGCACAATAGCCACAATAGCTCCTGCAAACGCTCCTCAACAATCTAGCCTGAACTTCTCAGAGGAGGAGCTTAGAGTGCTTCTGCCTCGTTTAAGCGATGAACAACAGAATGCCTACAACACATGGACAACAGCCAGAGCATTAACGACAAAGAAGAAGCTGGAAGCCGTTTTTCTCCCAGCTCTTAAAAACGCACGCAACCACGTGCGTCTGGAGCAAAGGAAGAACACACTTTCCAGCGCTTTTCACAACGGCACTCTGGTTTTCGAAACTCTCTCCGAAGAGGAGATCACTATCCTCTTGGGTGTATTGCCCAACGAGGATGGTCAAGTCCTCCTTGCAAGGGCCAACTTGGCCCAACAACGGTTAACAGCCCTTTATCAGGGCCTTGCCACGTTTTCCCAGTTGCGTGGGAATAAAACCTGTTTCGGATTGCTCCGATTCAGGCAAGACGGCGAGATACTCTCGTCCTTACGGAGGGGAGTGGACCCCCTTTCAGTGCCCCCCCAAAGGGCTTTTCATAGATTCCTCTGGAGACTCAGGGGATGGGACGTTTGAGTTTGAGACTGGGGAAACCCAGTCGTTCAAACTAAGATGGGGGGGCTTCGGCCCCCCTTTCGTTTTTTTCTTGTCATTTTTTTCTTTTTCTTTTTAAAAAATTTATGGTATATTTTTTCCTAAGATAGGAGCACTTGATTATGGACGAGACACAAACAAATTCATCTCTTGCGAGTTCCTTATCACGAAGACCATCAAGCCCTTTTAAAAGGATAATTTCGGGTTTTACATCCTTGTTAGGGGGTTTAGGGACTCTGTTACCAAGACCTTCTGCCTCCTCACAATCTCCCAACCGAAGCATCAGACAACGTATCAGACGCCCAAACAATAAGAATGCTCGTCAGCAGACACAACAATCCCAGCAACGGTCTCTTGATCAACAAATAAGTCAACAACCATCCCGCGGAAGAACCCTCACCCTTGCCGGCCTTGGTCTTGCTGGTATAGGCGCTGCTGCCTTCGGGATCAGCCGTTTGGCAGGGGGAGGTTCCGGCCCTGCAGCCCCAGCCCCTGTCGTCCCTGCAGCCACAGCCCCTGCCCCCACCACATCCCCCACCGAAGGTTTAGAAGCTACCAGAGCTGCTCTATTGAGAAAACTCGATGGGGCCATTGCGTGGCGGGCAAATCCTAACCATGTTGCCCATATCCCGAGTGAGGGGCCTCACCCTCTAACAAACTTCGTGCGCTTTCAGGGACAAGGCGGGTTAAGTTCCAAAGATGCTGCCATCAGCGGCGGCACAAGGGAGGAACTCATCAAGCTTGCCGAGGCGGCGGGGATTACTGATACAAACAAACAAAACGAAATGATCGCGCTCTACACCAAAGCCTATAACAACGCTTACATTAGCGCCTATGACCCCCTCCAAAAGACTGCTGCTGTCGATTTTGGGGGTGATGTCACAGGTAGCGTCCATGCTAACGCCATGACGGAATCGCTGAAGGCGGTAGGAGGTTATATTAAAAATGAGCAAAACTACCAAGCCTCTCTTTTTGGTCGTGTCGAAGAACTCGTCGGCCATATTCTGCCCAAAGGGGCCCCAGTCTCCGCTGCAGAGGGGGCACCTGTGATGGCATCGTCAGCCCCCAGCCCCTTAGCGACCATGATGCAAGGCGCTGTTTCCCGTCTTGAAGGTGTGGCCCATAACGTCGCCGTTGTTGCCCAGCATCCTGCCGCTCAGGCCGCCATGAGAGGTTTGGGTGTTGTAGGCGTGGTTGCGTCTGTTGCGAAAACAGTCCATGAAGCGCGATCGGGCAATACAGCCCTCGCCGTTATGAACGGGGCGGCGGCTGTGGCCACGGCGGCTGCAACGGTGGGTATGCCGCCTGTGGCGGCTGCAGCGGGGTTGGCACGCATAGGTGCTTATGCCGCTGATCGTTCCCAAACTGGAACGTTGGACCGTGTGCTGGCACAGAAAACAGAATTGACAAACAAACTTGCCACACTCAAAGCAGAATCCCCAACACTGGGAAGCAGAGTCCAAACCGTGACGACGAATGTTGCCTTGGCCACCAAAACGGCGGATGTTTTTGCCTCTCAGCAATTAAATGCGCTGCGTGAAAATGTTCAAAGCGGGGTGGAAGCAACCTCCCAAATGCTCACCCAAGCCCAAGAGGTAACAGGAAACGCCGTAGCCTCTACCAGAGAAAACTTAGGCAATTTACAGCACAGGGTTGCCGCCTTTTTCACCCAACGCCACGCCGCCGCCCTATAACCCCGCCCCCCGCACCCTATCCATAATCTGTGCCCGCAGGGTGGCATAGCGGTCGGGGTGGGTGGTTTTCAGGAGCATCAGGGGGGGCGCAATGGTATGATCCCCTTTTTCGCCCCCGCTGATCCCCTTGATTTTTGGTGTGTCCCATGATACCCAAACACAGCCTGTGTTAGCGTGAAACCATCATGACCGTTCTTCCCGAAGCCCCCCAAAAACCCCAAGCCCTGCGCCAGCCCCACCACAAAGACAAGCCCGACCAGCCCGTGCAGCGGCAAAAACCCGATTGGATCCGCGTGCGGGCGCCGTCGTCCCCCACGTATTTTGAAACCCGCGCCCTGATGCGGGAACACAAACTCAACACCGTCTGCGAAGAGGCCGCCTGTCCCAACATCGGCGAATGCTGGTCCCAAAAACACGCCACCATGATGATTCTGGGCAGCGTATGCACCCGCGCCTGTTCCTTTTGCAA